>NZ_BAAAEH010000047.1:0-149735 GCF_039522915.1 Sphingomonas oligophenolica | reverse complement strand
AAAGCGCGGCCTCGGCCCGCCTTCGTCTCCACCACCACTTTGGCGTAGATCGAGTTGGTCGGCCTTTCGAACATCCAAGCGACATCGGCTCGAGGAACGCGGGCGGTACGCTCTCAGGGCGGGCCGACGGCGACCGGATCACGTTTCGCGCAGAATTAGGCGCAGGCTGAAGTTACTGCCCCGGGTGCACCTATCCGCCGACCGCCGAGAACCATGCAACAGACTGTGTTGCATAGCTCCCCTGATTCAACCTTACCGATACGCCGCTATCCGTGGCGCATGAGACAGACCGGTCCCTACCTTTTCACACCCAGACAGTTCGAAGAGGCACACCCCCCGCTCAGGCCACTTCGCTGGAACGCCTCTTCGAATTCCAAAATCCGTATCTTTCTATCCGCCTGGGCTAACGCAGCCGCATCATTCCGCAGCCTTCGCGTAAATGCTGTTGATCGGCCTCGCCATCACCCGCCCCACCATCGGCTCGAAAAAGCTCAGCGGCGCGCTTTCATAGGCCAGATCGAAGGCCGCCTGGTCGTATTTCTCGCAGAACTCGGCGCATGCCTCGAAATGGGGGTGGCCGCGATAATTCTCGCGCAGATCCCGGTCCATGCCGAGATAGTGGAAGAAATAATAGCCCTGGAACACGCCGTGCGTATTGGCGATCCAGTGCACTTCCTCCGACACGAAGGGCCTGAGCATCGCCGCGCCGATCTCGGGATGGTTATAGGTGCCGAGCGTATCGCCGATATCGTGGAGCAGCGCCATCACCACATAGGGCTCGTCCCGGCCGTCGCGGTGGGCGCGGGTCGCGGTCTGGAGCGAATGTTCGAGGCGGTCGACCGGAAAGCCGCCGAAATCGCCCTCGAGCAGCTTCAGGTGAGTCAGCACCCGCGCCGGCAGCGCCCTGGCGAAGTCGCGGAAATGCCCGCCGATAATGTCCCAGTCCTGCTGCGTGCCCTCGGTCATCGCGGTAAAGCGCGCTCGATCCTGATGCTCGGTCATTGGCTCTCTCCTCGGGCGGGGATGCTACCGCACTTTGCGCTCCCCTCCCAGCCGGGTTAAGAGCCCCCGCATGGCGCTGTTCTCAAAGCCCGCGATCTTCTCGCGGCCCTTCTTCGAAGACAAGAGCCGCGCTTTCTGGCGGCTTCAGGCGGCGGGCTGGACCGGCTACATGATCCTGCGCAGCGTTTCGGGCATCTCGAACGGGCTGGATCTGACGGCGACGGCGCTCATCGTCGTCGAATCGATCGTCGGCTATTGCATCACGCTGCTGCTCTCGACGCTGTACCATTATTATCGGAACCAGCGGCGGATCGCCACGGTGGTGCTGACGATCCTGACGCTGGCGGCGGCCACTGTGCTGTACGCAGTGCTCGACGCGTTCGCCTATTCGTTCATCAAATTCTCCAGTCCGGGGCTGAGCCTCAGCCTGGTGCTCGGTACGATCTTCCTCGATTTCACCGTGCTCGCCGGCTGGTCGGCGCTGTATTTCGGGATCAATTTCTACCTGATCGTCGAGGACCAGATCGACCAGCTCAAGGCGCTCGGCAGCCAGGCGAGTTCGGCGCAGCTGGCGATGCTGCGTTACCAGCTCAACCCGCATTTCCTGTTCAACACGCTCAACTCGATCTCGACCCTGGTGCTGCTCAAGCAGACCGAGCGGGCGAATGCGATGCTGAGCCGCCTCTCCTCCTTCCTGCGCTACACGCTGGCCAACGAGCCGACGGCGCATGTGACGATCGCGCAGGAGGTGGAGACGCTGAAGCTCTATCTCGAGATCGAGAAGATGCGTTTCGAGGACCGGCTCCGCCCGAGTTTCGAGATCGATCCGCGCGTCGCCAAGGCGCGTTTACCTTCTTTGCTGCTCCAGCCGCTGGTCGAGAACGCCATCAAATATGCTGTCACGCCCAAGGAAGAGGGCGCCGAAATCGCCGTGGTTGCGCGGCTCGCCGGGGATCGGGTGCAGATCGCCGTATCGGACACCGGACCGGGGTTGAATGAAATGAAAGCTCGGCCAAGCCTTTCAACCGGGGTCGGGCTTGCCAATATAAGGGAACGGCTGACTCAGGTTTACGGACCCGACCACCGTTTCGAGACGCGCTCGATCCCCGGGGGCGGGTTTGGCGTCGAGATAGAGATTCCGTTCCAGCTCGATGAGCCGGTTAGAGAGGTACAATGACGATCCGAACGATATTGGTGGATGACGAGCCGCTGGCGATCCAGGGCCTCGAGCTCCGCCTCGCCGCGCATGAGGATGTCGAGATCATCGACAAATGCCAGAACGGACGCGAGGCGATCCGCAGCATCAAGACGCACAAACCCGATCTCGTCTTTCTCGACATCCAGATGCCGGGGTTCGATGGCTTCTCGGTCGTCCAGGGGCTGATGGAGGTCGAGCCGCCTTTGTTCGTGTTCGTGACCGCTTATTCTGACCATGCGCTGAAGGCGTTCGAGGCACAGGCGATCGACTATCTGATGAAGCCGGTCGAGGAATCGCGGCTGGCCGACACGCTCGACCGGGTGCGCCAGCGCCTCGCCGAAAAGCGCGGCGTCGAGGAGGTCGACCGGCTGAAGGAAGTGATCGCCGAGATTGCCCCGGATTCAGTCGAGAACCTCACCGAGCATCCGGAACAGGTCTCGGCCAACCGCTTCGAGAAGCTGATCAACATCAAGGATCGCGGCCAGATCTTCCGGGTCGATGTCGACACGATCGAGCGGATCGATGCGGCCGGCGATTACATGTGCATCTATACCGGCGACAACACCCTGATCCTGCGCGAGACGATGAAGGATCTCGAAAAACGCCTCGACCCGCGCCGCTTCCAGCGCGTCCACCGCTCGACGATCGTCAATCTCGATCTGGTCAAAGAGGTGAAGCCGCACACCAATGGCGAATGCTTCCTGGTGCTCGGCTCGGGCGCCCAGGTGAAGGTGTCGCGCAGCTATCGGGACGTGGTCGCGCGGTTCGTCCATTAAGGCGGACCCCGTTGAGTGGGAGGGATCGCGATGAGCTACAAATTCCAGGCGTTTTCGGCGTTGCACGTGCCGGGCGATCCCCTCATCCTCTATAACGCCTGGGACCCGGGGAGCGCGCGGGCTGTGGCAAGCGCCGGCGCAAAGGCGATCGCCACCGGAAGCTGGTCGGTCGCGGCCGCGCAGGCCTATGGCGATGGCGAGGCCTTGCCGCTCGAGCTGGCGCTCGCCGGCGCCGCACGGATCGCGGGCGCTGTCGACCTGCCGGTGACGATCGATTTCGAGGGCGGCTATGCAGTCGAGCCGGCAGCAGTGGCGGCAAACGCGACACGGCTGGTGGCGACCGGGGCGATCGGCTGCAATTTCGAGGATCAGGTGGTCGGCGGCGAAGGATTGCACCCGGTCGATTTCCAGGTCGCGCGGATCGCGGCGATCCGGGCTGCGACGGGCCGGGACTTCTTCATCAATGCCCGCACCGACATCTTCCTGCAGAATGGCCCCGCCACGCATGACGAGGCGAAGGCGGACGAAGCGATTGCGCGCGGCAATGCCTATGCCGCGGCGGGCGCGAGCGGCTTCTTCGTGCCCGGGCTGGTCGATCTCGCCTTGCTGCAGAAGATCAGCCGCGCCGTACGGCTACCGATCAATTTCATGGCGTTCCCGGGCGCGCCGGGCACCCGCGATGTCGCCGACGCCGGGGTGGCGCGGATCAGCCACGGGCCCAACCCCTATCGCACCGCGATGGCGGCCCTGACCGCCGCCGCGCAGGAGGCCTTTGACTGGCGCTAGAGTCGTTTTCAGTAAGACGGCACCACCCTGCGCAGCCTTTCCAACAATGCTGCGCATCGCTGGAAAGGCTGCGCAGGGTGGTGCCGATTCAGCGAAGCTGCAAACGATTCTAGGCCTGGTCGGCGCCGTCTTCCGAGTCAGGCGCCGGATGCTCGAACCAGGCCTCGACCGGCCCGCTCAGCTTCAGGGTAAGCGGCTGGCCGTGGCGATCGACCTTCTTGCCGAGCGCGACCCGGATCCAGCCTTCGGAGATGCAATATTCCTCCACGTCCTTGCGCTCGGCACCCTTGAAGCGGATGCCGATCCCGCGCGAGAGCAACGCCTCGTCGAAAAACGGGCTGCGCGGGTTGGACGAAAGGCGGTCTGGCGGTGTGTCGGTCATGGCGCGGGCTCATGACGCAAAAACGCGCCCGATGCCAGAGCGCGTTGCGAAAACGGCGTGGTCGAGGCCACGCCGTCCCGTTCAGCGCAGTGCCGGGATCAGCGGCAGACTCGGATCCGGTAGCTGCGATGGTAATAGGGGTCCCAACGCCTTTCGACCCAGCACCCGTCATAGCCGCGACGCTGATAGTCATAGGCGTAATAGCCATCCGCCGGATAATAGCCGTGGTACCGGTAATAATAATCGTCGTAATCGGCGCGATAGCCGTGGCGGCGGTAATAATCGTCGCGATAGCGATCGCGGCTGTGATCCGAAGCGATGGCGGCGCCAATGGCGAGGCCGGCAATGCCGGCGACAATGGCCGGCCCGGCGTCGTCATGATGATGGCGACGATAGCGCTGCGCGTCGGCCGGCATGGCGGTGGTCAGCGCCGTCGCCGCGAGCGCGACGCCGAGCCCGGCCTTCTTCAACATGCTGTTCATTTCGAACCTCCTTGTTTCAAGCTAGCCCGTTTTCCGCATCGGAATAGAACGCGACACGAGGCAGCTTGTTGCAAGGCATAAACGAGACGCTCTGAACTCGTTCGGAACGCGATATTTAGGGGAGGTTCAGTGTGCCGATCCCGCTCTCGACGGCGCGGACGACCTGCGCCATCATGCCTTGTTCGAGGAAAGCAGGGAAAATGGCATGGCATATTGGCTGCTCAAGTCGGAGCCCGAAAGCTATAGCTGGGACGATCTGGTGCGCGAGGGCGAGACCGAATGGACCGGGGTGCGCAACCCTGCCGCAGCGCTGCATCTGAAAGCGATGGCGGTCGGCGATCGCGGCCTGTTTTACCATTCGGGGAAGGAAAAGGCTGCGGTCGGCGTGATGGAAATCACCCGCACCGCGCAGCAGGACGGCGGCGAGGCACGCTGGGTCTCCGTCGCGGTGAAGCCGGTCGCGCCGCTGGCCAGGGCGGTGACGCTGGCGGCGATGAAGGCCGAGCCCAGGCTGGCGGGCATGGAGATGCTGCGGCAGTCGCGGCTGTCAGTGTCGCCGGTGCGGGATGGGGAATGGGCTGTGCTGGTCGCGATGGCCGGAGAATAGCCGGTCGGAGATCCGACGGCGCCGCTTCAGGAAAAGACCTGCTCCAGGTCAGGCCCCTCTTCCTCGGGGTCGTGCGGATCAGGACCATATTGGTTTTCCCCGCGCGGACCGGGAATGAAGATGATGATGAGCGAGAGCACCCACCCCAGCAACGGGCCGATGATCGGCACCAGCCAGATGAACATCCACCATCCGCTGATTCCGAGATCGTGCAGGCGACGAACGCTCAACGCCAGCGCCGGCACAATCGCGGCCAGCGCGAAGATCCCAAGCGGCATGAAAGACAAGGTGCCTGGCCCGCCGCCCCCGCCTCGCGAGGCTGGCCCGATGATTGCCACCAGGAGGTCGCCGACCAGAGTCAGGACGAAGAGAGCGCCGTAGAATGTCAGCCAGAACAGCAGATATTCGAGCCGGCGGGACCTGCCCTTGAAATCGGCATAATGGCGCCAGGGCCGCGTTATCAGATTCATTGAGCCCCCCGTTCATCGACGGGAATACATCAATCCCGTCATCGCAAAAAGGGCGCCCGGATAGATCCGGACGCCCTTTTTCGCGAAACCTCGCCCTGCCCAAATCGGGCTTACGCCGCCTGCTTCGCCCGCGACGCCTTTTTGCGCTCGTGCGGATCGAGATACCGCTTGCGCAGCCGGATCGACTTGGGCGTCACCTCCACGATCTCGTCATCATCGACATAGGCGATCGCCTGTTCGAGCGTCAGCCGCTTCGGCGGGGTCAGGCGAATCGCGTCGTCCTTGCCGCCCGAGGCCCGGAAGTTGGTGAGCTGCTTGGCCTTCATCGGATTGACCTCGAGGTCGTCCGTCTTGGCGTTCTCACCGATGATCATGCCCTCGTACAAGGGATCGCCGGGGGCGACCATCAGGATGCCACGCTCCTCGAGCGGGCCGAGCGCATAGGCATTGGCCTCGCCCGCGCCGTTCGAGATCAGCACGCCGTTCTTGCGGCCGATGATCTGGCCCTTGTGGGGGCCGTATTTCTCGAACAGGCGGTTCATGATGCCGGTGCCACGCGTATCCGACAGGAACTCGCCATGATAGCCGATCAGGCCACGCGAGGGAGCGCTGAAGGTGATGCGCGTCTTGGCGCCGCCCGACGGCCGCATGTCGGTGAGCTCCGCCTTGCGGCTCGCCATCTTCTCGACGACCGTGCCCGAATATTCGTCATCCACGTCGATCACGACTGTCTCATAAGGCTCCTCGCGGCCATTCTCGCCGTCGAGGAACAGCACGCGCGGGCGGCCGATCGAGAGCTCGAAGCCCTCGCGCCGCATCGTCTCGATCAGCACGCCGAGCTGAAGCTCGCCGCGCCCGGCAACCTCGAAGCTGTCCTTGTCGGCAGCTTCGGTCACCTTGATCGCGACATTCGATTCAGCCTCGCGGAACAGGCGGTCGCGGATCATGCGGCTCGTGACCTTGGTGCCCTCGCGACCAGCCATCGGCGAATCATTCACCGCGAAGCGCATCGACAGCGTCGGCGGATCGATCGGCTGGGCATGGAGCGGCTCGGTGACCGACGGATCGGCGATGGTGTTGGCCACTGTCGCAACGGTCAGGCCCGCGATGCAGACGATGTCGCCGGCATTGGCCTCTTCGACCGGCACGCGCTCGAGGCCGCGGAACGCCAGCAGCTTCGAGGCGCGGCCAGTCTCGACGATCTTGCCATCGGGATCGAGCGCGTGAATCGGCATGTTGGTTTTGACCGAGCCGGAGAAGACCAGGCCGGTCAGGATGCGGCCGAGGAAATTGTCGCGGTCGAGCAGCGTGACGAGGAACTTGAACGGACCATCGGGATCGGCCGAAGGCGGCGGCACATGCTTGACGATGGTTTCGAACAAGGGCGTCAACGTGCCCTCGCGGACATCGGGATTGTCGCCGGCATAGCCGTTGCGGCCGCTGGCGAAGATCACCGGGAAATCGAGCTGCTCGTCGGTTGCGTCGAGCGAGACGAACAGGTCGAATACCTCGTCGAGCACTTCCTGCGCGCGGGCGTCGGACCGATCGATCTTGTTGACCACGACGATCGGGCGGAGGCCCAGCGCAAGCGCCTTACCGGTAACGAACTTGGTCTGCGGCATCGCGCCTTCGGCTGCATCGACCAGCAGGACGACGCCGTCGACCATCGACAGGATGCGTTCCACCTCACCACCGAAATCGGCGTGGCCCGGGGTGTCGACGATGTTGATCCGGGTCTTGTGGCCGTGATGGTCATCCCACTCGACCGACGTGCACTTCGCGAGAATCGTGATGCCGCGCTCTTTTTCGAGGTCGTTCGAATCCATCGCGCGCTCTTCGATGCGCTGGTTGTCGCGGAAGGTGCCCGACTGACGGAAGAGCTGATCGACCAGGGTGGTTTTGCCGTGATCGACATGGGCGATGATCGCCACGTTGCGGAGGCTCATAAGGGTATCCGGTATTTTGAGAGAAAGGGGTTGGGCGCGCCGATAGCGCAAATGGTGCGTCGCGGAAAGAGCGGAAACCCCCTGCCCGCTCGGCGACGGTTACAGTTTCGGGACCGACCCGGTTTTGTTTACCCTTTCGTTACCCATCACTCTGCAATAAGAAGGCAACGGGGGGCTGGATGAAGCTGTTTGAATTGCTTCACAATTTAGTCGAGGGAATGGGCCAGGGGCAGGCCCCACCTCAACCGCGCGCGCCAAGGCCGGTGCGAATGAGCGATTTTTCACGCCACAGGATGCGCAGCCGAGTTGCCAAGATCATTGTCGAGACCTGGGATACAGGGCCGTTTCCAACCGATCTGTGCTGGCTACTGGCCGATGCCGAGGACAAGATCCTCTTCGTGATGCCCGGCGGCACGCTCGACAAGGCGATGCTGGGCCGGATCGGCAATACTCCCGGATTCGACAAGGCAGCGATCAGGCGCGCGATGCGATCGACCAGCAATGCACGTTTTACTGTGTGGCAACGCGACCTGATCGAGGCCAAGGCGTCGACGCGGCGCTGACGCGCGCGTTGCGGAGCCCTTTTTTGTCTGCTTGATTGCCGCTTGCCCCCGCCGGCTTGCCGGTGCATTTTGACAACGTTGGCAGCGAGCTCCGGCATCTTGTGAAAAGCGAGGACACGGAAGCACTTTGGAGAGGTGCGATGAAGCGGCTTCACGGCCTGATGAGCGCGATTGCCTTGTGTGCGGCAGGCTGTGGCGGCGGCGCAACCGCACTCTCCACCGCGCCGATGCCGAAACCCGGGGAGGCGGCCCCCTACGCCCCCGCTGCCGCCGCGCGGCCGACCACCGGCATCGCGCTGCCGCTCGGCAAATGCGTCAACATGGGTGATCACCTCGAACCACCCCATGAAGGGGATTGGGGTCGCCCGATCGCCGATGGCGATTTCACGATCATCAAGCAAGCGGGCTTCGCGAGCGTGCGACTGCCGGTGCGGTTCTCGGGCCATGCCCTGGCGACAATGCCCTATACGATCGACGCGACCTTCATGACGCGGGTCCATCATGTCGTCGATCTCGCCACTGCGGCCGGGCTCAACGTGATCATCGACATGCACAATGACGACGAGCTCTATTCGGACCCCGCCGGCAATGGCGCGCGCTTCGCTGGGCTGTGGAAGCTGGTCGCGGCCGATTTCGCCACCGCGCCTGCCAGCGTCTGGTTCGAGCTTGCGAATGAGCCGCATGACAAGCTGACCAATGCGAATTTGCTGACGATCCTGAACCCGGCGCTCGCCGCGATCCGCCTGACCAATCCGACGCGCCCGGTGATCATCGGCGGCGAAGGCTATAGCGGTGTCGGCAGCCTGGCCACCTTGCCGATGCCGGCTGATCCCAATGTCGTGCCGACCTTCCATTCCTATGATCCATTCATGTTCACGCACCAGGGCGCCACCTTCATCACCCCGACGCCCCCGCTCGGGCGGCGTTTTGGCGGCCCGACCGACATCGCGGGACTGAATGCCAACCTGCAGGCAGTGCAGGACTACATGGCGCGTACCGGGCGCGTGCCCTTCCTCGGTGAATATGGCGCCAATGATGATCCCGCGATCCCGGTGAGCGAGCGGATCAACTATTATGGCACGATGAGCGCGGCTTATGCTTCGATCGGCGTGCAGAGCTGTGCCTGGGCCTATACCAATGCCTTCCGATTGCGCGACGGCGGCCACTGGATTCCGGGGATGGTCGAGGCGCTCAGGACAACAACGACAGCGCGTTAGGCCCGCCCAAAGTAGCGCGCCGGAGTAATGCCGAACACGGCACGGAAAGCTGCGAGAAACGCACTGGGCGTTGCATAGCCTGCCGCGGCAGCCGCCTTTTTGACGCTAGCACCTGAGATGCCGCTGCATATCTGAGCGGCGGGCGTCTCAGGGCAGCAGGCTGATCATCACCACGCCGTGCGGCGCCACCGTCGCCGCATAGCGGCCCTTGAGCCGGCCGAGCGGCTTGTGCGCCCATAGATCGCGCCCATCGGCGGCGATCGTGCGGGGATAGCCGAGCTCGGGCCAGTCAACCGCGATGTCGGCGGGCGCCTCGCCTCGGTTGAGCAGCAACACCGCACGACCGCCGTTCGCGAGAGGCCGTGCCCAGACCTCCTGATTGCCGTCATCACGAACCCGGTGCCCCTGCGCGCCGAGTGGGTCCTGGTCGATCGCGATCACGTCGCGGTTCATCAGGATCGCAGCGGTATCCGGGCTCATGCTGGCGATATCGTTTCCTGCCATCAGCGGCGCGGCCATCATCGCCCAGAGGCTGAAATGGGTGCGATATTCGATATCGCTCATGCCGCCATTGCCGATCTCGAGCATGTCGGGGTCGTTCCAGTGGCCGGGGCCGGCGAACGGCCAGAGCGGCTCATTCTGGTCGACGATGTCGAGCAGGTTGTGCGCCCACCAATGCGCCTTGTCGCTGGCCGAATAGCTGTCCCATATATCGCCGGTGGTGCGCCACAGATTGCCGATCTTCGCGGCCCACAACCAGGGCCGGTTCTGGCCCCATTCGCAGATGCTGAAGACGATATCGCGACCAGTCGCGCGGAGCGCATCCTCCATCAGCGCATAGGCTTCCTCGGCATTGCGGGTACCGGTCGAGCACCAGTCATATTTCAGATAGTCGACGCCCCAGCGCGCATAGGTGAGCGCGTCCTGATATTCATGGCCCTGGCTGCCGGGATGCCCGCCGCAGGTCTTCTTGCCGGCATCGGAATAAATGCCGAATTTGAGGCCCTTTGAATGGATATAGTCGCCGAGCGCCTTCATTCCCGAGGGAAATTTCTTCGGGTCGGAGGTGATGAAGCCGTTCTCGTCGCGAGGCCCGTGCCAGCAATCGTCGATCACCACATAATGATAGCCGGCGTCACGCATCCCGCCCGCAGCCATCGCATCGGCGACCGAGCGGACGGTCTTTTCATCGACACTGCAGCCGAACTTGTTCCAACTGTTCCAGCCCATTGGCGGGGTGAGCGCGAGGCCGTTGGCGGTGCGTGTCGGATCACGCGAGGGAGGAATATGGTTCGGGTCGACGGTTTCCTGCGCGAAGGCGGGAAGCGCCACCGCCAGCGACACCAGCGTCGCCAAGGCGAGCATCGCATGCCCGACACGGTGCATCGCGCGAATCATGATGTTCTCCCCCTCATCCTTGTGCGAGATACCGTGCCGCGCGACACCGGCCTCTGGCAAATGATTTATCATACCTGACTGAAGCGGCTCGTGACAGGCGTATTAGTTGTGTGATACACTTGAAGCGCGCTCGAATAGCCGTCATCTAGGCGGCAACAGCGTGGAGACAGTGATGGCGACCCAGACCGAGACCGCGACCGCAGACCTGGTGCTGACCCCACCCGAACCCGTTCCGGCCGTGTCGCCTGAAAAGGCGGTAGGGCTGGTGCCAGTCGACGATGCGAAGCGCACCCAGCTGCAGGAGCGGGTCGAGACCTTTATCGACGATCTGGTCGCGCAGGACGTAAACAGCCCCGAATTCGGCAAGCGAGTCGATGCGATCAGCGCGATGGGCCAGAAGGAAATCCGCGAGGCGGCCGGGCAATCGAACCGTTTCCTCGACCGGCCGGTCAAGGCGATGGACCAGGAAGGCAGCGTCGGCAGTGACCTCGCCGAATTGCGCCGCACGATCGAGGACCTCGATCCGGGCAAGCGCGGCGACCTGCTCGCGCCGAAGAAGCTCTTCGGGATCATCCCGTTCGGCAACAAGCTGCGCAATTACTTCGACAGCTACAAGAGCTCGCAGACTCATATCGCCTCGATCCTCAAGGCGCTCCAGGGCGGCAAGGACGAGCTGCTGATGGACAATGCGGCGATCGACGTCGAGCGCGCCAATCTGTGGAACGCGATGGGGCGGCTCGAGCAGATGATCGTGCTGTCCAAGACGATGGACCAGCGGCTCGAGGACAAGGCGAACGAGCTCGATCACACTGACCCGGCCAAGGCAAAGGCGATCCGCGAAACGGCGCTCTTCTATGTCCGCCAGCGCACCCAGGACCTGCTGACGCAGATGGCGGTGACGGTGCAGGGCTATCTCGCGCTCGATCTGGTCAAGAAGAACAATGTCGAGCTGGTGAAAGGCGTCGACCGCGCCTCGACCACCACCGTCTCGGCGCTGCGCACCGCGGTGACGGTGGCGCAGGCGCTGACCAGCCAGAAGCTGGTGCTCGAACAGATCACCGCGCTCAACACGACGACCGCCAACATCATCGATTCGACCGGCAAGCTCCTGAAGAGCCAGACCGCCACGATCCATGAGCAGGCGGCCGGCGCGACCATCCCGATCGAGGTGCTGCAGCGCGCCTTCCAGAACATCTACGACACGATGGACACGATCGACGCCTTCAAGCTCAAGGCGCTCGATTCGATGAAGACCACGGTCAACCTGCTCGGTACCGAGGTCGAGAAGTCGAAGGGCTATATCGCCCGGGCCGAGGGCGCAGCGCAGAATGCCGGCGCGGGCGGCGAAACCTTCAAGCTGGAAGCCGTGTAACATGACCGACGTCGATCGCCAGATCGCGCGCAGCAACGAGTTCCTCGAACGCTCGCGCGAGCGCGCGCTGGCGCAGCGTAGGATGCGGCGCCAGGGCACCGGGCTCGCCAAGCGTGCCGGGCTGATCGTCGGCGCTGACCTGACGATCGTGATCGCGGCGATCGTGGTCGGCTGGATCATGCCGCTCGGCATGGGCGGGGCATTGCTGGTCGGCGCGCTGCTGGTGGCGGTGACCCTGCTGCTCGCCTTCGTCTCGCTCGAGGCGCCTGTGACGCCGGAGAAGCTTGTCGAGGTGCCGCTCAAGGCGCTGCCGCTCAGGACCGAGCAATGGCTCGAGACTCAACGCCCTGCCCTGCCCGCCCCGATGCAGACCCTGCTCGACGGGATCGGGGTGCGCCTCGAGACGCTCGCGCCGCAGCTTGCCACGCTCAACGAACAGGAGCCGGCGGCAGCCGAGGTGCGCAAGCTGGTCGGCGAGCAACTGCCCGAGCTGCTCAAGGGCTATGCCCGGGTGCCGCAACCGCTCCGCGGCGTCGAGCGCAACGGCAAGACCCCCGACGCTCAGCTCGCCGAGGGGCTGCAGCTGATCGACCGCGAGATCAGCGAGATGTCGGCGCAACTCGCCCAGGGCGATCTCGACAGCCTCGCGACGCGCGGGCGCTTCCTTGAGATCAAGTACCGGGATGATGACGCGGTCAGTGGCTGATCCTATTTGCCAACCTCGATCGTCATGGTCCCGACCGGCTCGTTCCGCATCGACTTAGAGACTGCCTCGGCCTGCTCCATCACCCGCAGCACATTGCCGCCGGCGAGCTTCGCCACGTCGGCATCGCTCCATCCCCGCCGCATCATCTCGGCGAGCAGCGCGGGATAGGTGGCGACGTCCTGCAGCCCCGCGGGCAGCTCGTTGCCGAGGCCATCGAAGTCCGAGCCGAGACCGACATGGTCGATGCCCGCGACCTTGGCGACATGCTCGATATGGTCGGCAACCTGGGCGAGCGTCGCCTGTGGCCTGGGATTGTCGACCTGCCACTGCTTCAGCGCGGCGTCAGCCTTGTCCGGCTGGCCGATATAGAGGCCGCCATAAGGCGGCGCGTTGAGCCGGGCCTTTTCCGCCGCGAACTCGGCCGACCAGCGTCGCGCCGCGTCGGACACATAGTTGGGCGCGAAGTTGACCATGACGATACCGCCATTCGCGGCGACCAGCTTCAGCACGTCGTCGGGCACGTCGCGGGGATGATCGACCAGCGCCCGCGCGCTCGAATGCGAGAAGATCACCGGCGCCTTCGAGACGCGCAGCGCCCCGCGCATCGTCGCCTCGCTGACATGGCTGAGATCGACCAGCATGCCGATCCGGTTGAGCTCGTGCACCACTGCCTCGCCATAGGGCGTGAGGCCATTATGCTTCGGGTTGTCGGTCGCTGAATCGGCCCAGTCGATGGTGAGCGCATGAGTGAGCGTCAGATAGCCGGCGCCGAGCTCGTGATAGGCGCGCAGCACTGACAGGTCGTTGGCGATCTGGCCGCCGCCCTCGACCCCCATCATCGAGGCGATCCGCCCGGCCTTGTGGATGCGGCGGACATCGGCGGCGGTGCGGGCGAGCTCGAAGGTGGCCGGGTAGCGCGCGACGATGGTGCGGACGAGGTCGATCTGCTCGAGCGTTTCCTTGACCTGTTCGAGCGGTGGCAGATCGGCCTCGACATAGACCGACCAGAACTGGCCGCCGACATGCCCGGCGCGCAGCCGCTCGATATCGGTGTTGTAGCGGTTCTCGCCGGTCGCGGGCAGGCGGGCGAGGTCGATCGTCCAGCGCTTCTCGCCCTCGCGGCCACGCAGCGTCTCTGCCCAGTCGTTATGGCCGTCGATCAAGGGCGTTGCCTTCAGGACTCGCGCGACGCGGGCGGCATAGTCCGGCTCGGCGGCGGCCGGGGTCGAGACGAGCGCGACGAGCGCGGCGGTGGCGAGGAGAGTGCGCATAAGCGGAGCGTAGGGGGCGTGTCGGGTCTGGGCAAGCGGCCCGCCCTCATTCCCCCCGGAACGGGGAGGAACTAGGTGGTCGCCGCCTTCGCCCGGTCCGCCAGCCGTTCGATCGCGGCCGCGTGGATGCCGGGGGTGGTCGCCAGCACGCCGAAGGCCTGGGCGCTCGGCGTGTTGAAGAAGAGCGGCTTGCCGAAGGCGTCGCTGACCGCGGCGCCTGCCTCACTGGCGATCAGCACGGCGGCGGCGATGTCCCATTCATAGCCCCAGCGGAGAGTCGCGACGAGATCGGCCTGGTCGGCCGCGACCATCGCGATGCGCAGCGCGATCGAGTTGGGCTTGCCGATCGCGACCAGATCCTGATCGACCTTGGGCAGGACATCCGTCGGCACGCGCGCGCCGGGGAAGATGCTGCGGTCGCCGGCCCGCACCGCGAGGCCGTTGCGCGTCGCGCCCTTGCCCGCCTCCGCGCGCCACACTTCATCGCGGGCGGGGGCATCGAGCACGCCGATCAGCGGCTGGCCGTCTTCCACCAGCGCGATCGACACCGCCCAGCCGGGACGGCCGCGCACGAAGTCCCGCGTGCCGTCGATCGGGTCGACCACCCAGAGCCGCGACTGGGCGAGGCGATCGGCATTGTCGACCGTCTCCTCGGACAGCCAGCCGGCCTCCGGCAGCAGGGCCGACAGGCGGTGCCTGATCAGGTCGTTGACCTCGATATCGACGTCGCAGACCGGATTGCCCGGGCTCTTCTCCCATTGCCGGAAGTCAGTGCGCCATTTCGCGAAGGCAAGCGCGCCGGCCTCGCGCGCTATCTCCGCGATGTCGTCGGCGAGACTCTCAGCCACTCGCCACCGTCATCCCCTCCACGCGCAGGGTCGGCGCGTTGGTGCCGTAGCGGAACTCGAGGTCGTTTGCCGGGGTGAGCGCGAGGAACATGTCCTTGAGGTTCCCCGCGATGGTGAACTCGGCGACCGGCGTGGTGATCTCGCCATCCTCGATCAGGAAGCCGGCGGCGCCGCGGCTATAGTCGCCGGTGACGCCATTGACGCCCATGCCGATCAGCTCAGTGACGAACACGCCGCGCCTGATGTCGGCGATCAGCGTTGCGGGCGGGACGAGGCCGGGGGCCATGTGCAGGTTGCTGGTCGAGACGCCGGGGCTGCCGCCGGCGCCGCGGGTGGCGTGGCCGGTCGGCTCGAGGCCGAGCTGGCGCGCCGAGGCGCTGTCGAGCAGCCAGGTTTCGAGCATGCCGTGCGCCACGATCTCGGTCGGCGATACCGGCAGGCCCTCGCCGTCGAACGGACGCGAGCGGAGGCCGTGGGGGCGGTGCGGATCGTCGCAGATGGTGACGCCGCTGGCAAAGACCTGGGTGCCGAGCGACTCGAGCAGGAAGCTCGTCTTGCGGGTAATCGCCTGGCCCGAGATCGCCCCGATCAGATGGCCGAGCAGGCTCGATCCGACGCGGGGATCGAACACCACCGGCATCGCGCCGCTCGCGATGCGGCCCGGATCGAGCCGGGCGACGGTACGCTCGCCGGCACGCTTGCCGATCACCTCCGCCGCCTCGAGCTGGTGGCGATGGCGCGCCGAATGATGCGCATAGTCGCGAACCATCGAGCCGCCGGCGCCGGCAAGCACGCTTGCCGAGAGGCCGTAGCCCGAGGCGGCGTACGCCGCCGCGAAGCCGTGGCTGGTGGCAAGCGCCCAGACCGAGCGCGAGGCGCTGGCGCCACCGCCCTCGCTGTTCGTGACGCCCGGGACTGCCCGCGCAGCATCCTCAGCGGCGAGCGCCGCTTCCTTGAGCGATTCGGGCGACGCCTGTCCGCCATCGTCGAGATCGAGCTGCGGGGGCGCGCCGTGGAGCAGTCGATCCTCCGGCGCGAGGCCGGCCCAGGCGTCCTCGGGCGCCTCGCGGGCCATCGCCACGGCGCGTTCGGCGAGGATGTCGATCGCGTCGCCGGTCAGATCCGAGGTCGAGACGCTGGCCGAGCGGCGCCCGACGAAGACGCGCAGGCCGAGCTCGGCATTCTCGGAGCGGCCGACATCCTCGAGCGCGCCGAGGCGCACCGAGACATCGAGCGAGGTATCGTCGGCAAACACGGCATCGGCCGCGTCCGCGCCGGCAGCCCGCGCGCGGGCGACAATGTCCTGAGCGCGTTCTCGCGCCTGATCTACGGTAAGCATGACGCGGACTTAGGGATGCGGACCCGGAACGTCAAAGTGCCGATGACAGGCCGACGACGAGGCAGGCGCAGAACATCAGGAAGCCGGCGAAGCGGTTCGAGCGGAAACGGGTGAGCGCATTGTCGCCGTCATCGGGCACGAGCGTTGCGACCTGCCAGCCGAGATGGAGCCCGACCGGCAGCAATGCCGCCAGCGCCAGGGGATCGGGCCGGACCAGCCAGATCGCCCCCGCCCAGCAGGCGAGCGCCGCAAGATAGAAGCCCCCGACGCCCGGCTTCACCTGGCGGCCCAGCCGCAGCGCCGAGGAGCGGATGCCGACCAGCGCATCATCCTCGCGGTCCTGAAGCGCGTAGATGGTGTCATAGCCAATCACCCAGAGGATCGCGCCGCCATAGAGCGCTGCCATCGCCTCGATCATCGACCACCAGCGCGTTTCGAACATCGCGGCATTCGCAGCGGCGAAGCCGACCACCGCGCCCGAGCCGAAGACCAGGCCGAGCCAGGCCTGGGGCCACCAGGTGATCCGCTTCATGAAGGGATAGATCGCGACCAGAGGAATGGTGAGCAGCGCGAGCCCCTTGGCGTAGAGGTTGATGTGCCACCACACGGCAAAGCCGATCGCGACCAGGGCGAGCAGCCAGATCCAGGCGGCGCGGAGCGACACCTGACCGCTGGCGAGCGGGCGGTTGCGGGTGCGCTCGACGCTTGCATCGAGCTTGCGGTCGGCAATGTCGTTATAGACGCAGCCGGCACCGCGCATCGCGATCGCGCCGACCAGCAGCCAGAGCAGCAGCCACCAGCCGCCGTCCGGATTGCCCGACAGCGCGACGCCCCAGGCGCAGGGCCAGTAGAGCAGCCACCAGCCGATCGGGCGATCGAACCGCGCGAGCAGCGCGAACGGGCGGACGGTTGCCGGCAAGGCGCCGACCAGGCCGCGATGCTGGGTGTCGGGCACGATTTCGGGCGACGTCATGCGCTGTCTCTAGCCGGATCGGGGATGGCGGCAACCATGTTCGCGCGGGCCGGGGCATGGCTCATGGCCCGGATTTCCCGCTGTTCCCGCTGTTCTTTGCAAAAAAAGATTTTCCCCGCTGTTATGTTGGATTTTCCGCCCATATTTCTCCTTTGTTATCAGTGATCTCCGGCGAATCCCGCTGTTATCGAATAACAGCGGGAAAACAGCGGCGGAACAGCGGGAATTAACAGCGGGGCGCGCGCCACAACAGCGGGGAACAGCGGCATGACCATCGAGAGGTTCGGCGACGCAGCGGCGAACCATGGTTCAAATTCAGTCATGTCAAAGAGCCGGGCGGAATCGGCACGGCATTCAGTCCGCGCCATGCCGTTCCACATTCAACGCCCTGATTGAATCGGGGTGCCGGTTTCAGGCGTGGCGGCTCACCGGGCGACCGCGTTTCCGACAGGCGCCACGTCGTTGCTGCTCGAAGCCTCGAGCTCGGCCGCATGCTTGTCGAGGCTCAGCGGCGCGGCCTGGGTTCCGGCGAGCGCGTGGTTCCAGGGATTCATGCCGATGCAATAGCCGGAGAGATTGCCGCACTGGCGGATCTCGCCGGTGTCGCTGTCGACCACGACGATGACGGTACGATCGTCAGCGGTCGTCGCGGCTGCCTTGTCCTTGGGCTTGTCGGCCACCGTGATCTCGGACCACATCCGATCGGTCGAATAGATACCGATGCCCGTATAGCGGCCACGATGCGGCTTTATGTCATCTCCAAGCCAGGTCGAGGTCCCGTGACAGCTGCCAAGCGCAAGAGCCGCAACCAGAACGACGCCGGGATATGACGCTTTCATGCCTTCCTCCTCCTGCCCAAGAGTGAAAGTATATCATAAAAGTAGGAATTGAAATCGCGCTTTCTTCGCCTTCAGCGTGACGCGCCCGACCTGCGCATGATCCAGGCAGCGCCGGTGATGGAGAACGCCACGAACATCATGGTCCATTCGAGCTGGCTGCCCGGCGCGGCGATGACGCGCGGCAGGTGCAGCAGCAGGACGAACAGCCCGCACATCGTCGCGAGCAGGGTCGCGGCGAGGCGGACGCGGAGGCCGGCGACGATCGCGAGGCCGGCGGCGAGGTGCGCGGTCCCCGTCGCATAGGCCCAGAACAGCGGCGCCGGGATCCAGCCCGGCACCATCTTCGCGGTGAAATCGGCATAGACGAAATGACTGATGCCGAAGACGAGCGGGCACAGCCCGAACAGGATACGCACCCAGACCAGCACCGGACCGGTCCTGAGCCGCCTGACATATTGGAGCTGGAGCCCGGCGGTGGTGAGCGCGACGATCTCGGCCAGGCCGAGCAGCGAGCCGACCGATGGTGCGGACACGAAGACCGGGAGGTGGAGCGCGACGACCCACAGGCCGTACCAGGCTGCGAGCACAACCGCGCCGAGCGTCGCGGTGCGGCGGAGAATCGTCGCGATGCCGCCAAGGATGAGGATGAGGCCGCTGACGATCGTAAGGGCACCGTGCGGGGCGATGCAGGCGGGAACCGGCTGCCATTGAAGCGCGAAGCTGGCGAAGACCAGGCCGATGATGCCGAGGCCGATGGCGCCGACGCCATAGGGCGCGCTGTCCGGGTCGATCCAGCCCGATTGCGTGGAAGGGGGTGCGGCGACAGATTGATCGTTCATCGAGACCATCCCCCCATCGCTGCCGGGCTTCCGACCCGCCTTGCACCGAAGCTAGCAGGAATCTGGCGCGATGGAACAGGTGCGCGAGCCGACCATTCGCAGTTGCGCGGCGCTCACTGGTGGCTGGAACGAGGCTTGGTAGCGCGCTGCAGTGGCGTCCAACGGCCGGGAATGGTGGGAAGCGGCTTAGATATATCGCGCCAGCACGCATGCAGCTTGGTCTGGGGCCAGCTTGCTAATATCCGGAGCGGTGGCACCTATGACGTCGAAGCAGTGCCGTTCGGCATTCAAGAACCAATGTGTGAGGGGGCCGGGATAATCATCATCCGCGAAGGTCGAAGCAGCAACATAGGTCCGAAAATGCGAATCCGCCTTCGTCCCTAGCCCATAACCTATCGGTGCGCCCTTCTCTGGCAGGGCATAGCTTTCGTTTCTCACGGCAATTGCCACGTAGCCATTCCACGTCACCTTGAACACCGAACTGGACTGGTCCGGGTTCACGGCATGTGCTGGACCGAGTTCCGTATCCACCAGCTCGGCGGAAATTTTCGCCTCAACGAGCGTGACGGTAAGGTCGTTTTCGTCGCTCTCGCGATATTCAACGACCCACAACGCGTGTTCGGTTGGAAGGTGGAGCATGGCCTACCGGTGCCAGTGATCTCGCAATGGCGCAATGTCCGCTGTGGCGTCAGCCGCCGACAGGTTTCGGGGCGGGTCGCGCGGATCGGTGGCGGTCGAACGGCGACCGGTGGCGGAAAGCGGGCGCCCAGGCTTGAGCTTAATCAGCGTTGTCGAATTTTCTGACCTCGACGGCGCTTTCATCGAAATCATCGAGCAGGCGTGCATTGACACCCATCTTGCCGAAGTCTTCTCCAAGCGACTCCCAGTGAGTCCCACAGCCGCAGACGGGACAGTGGTGAATGCCGATCATTCGATCGCCCCAAACATAGGCTTTCGTTTCGCCGGAAATACGCACCTGGTCCGGCGGGAAGTACGCCACCCGCCATGCCAGCCGCCGACACAGCGAACAGTTACAGTCCGCAACCCAGGCGGGCTCGCTCGGCAGTTCAATCCGCACATTACCGCAGTGACAGCTTCCCTGAACGCCCATGGCGACTATCTAGGCGCCGGCCTGGAATGTCTGCAAGTGGGCGCTTCCAGGCCGGCAGCTTTTCATCCAATCCCCCCAACCGCTCAGCGTTCCGCCACCGCGATCAGCGCCGTCGAGGGGATCGGCAGCATGGGTCGATCGCCTGCCATGCGCCGCACCTCGGCGATTACCATCGCCTTCTCCGCGTCGCTGAGGCTGGTCCAGTCTGGCGACATGCCGAACACTGTATCGGGCGCGTCGAGCGCTGCCACGTCGAGCCGATAATCATGGGTCACGTGCTCGATCACAGGGTCGCGATAGCCCGCCGCGACCAGCGCGCTGGCGAAATCCGACGGATCGCTCAATGCCTGCACTGCCTCGGGCATCGCCATCCCCGCGCGCTCGGGAAACAGCGTCCGCCGAATCTCGCCGAGCAACAGGAAGGTCGCCGCGCCCCGGGCCTGCCAGGTCGCCACGACGCCGTATCCGCCGGGCCGCGTCACCCGCCGCATCTCGGCCAGGCCCTTGCGCCAGTCGGGGAACATGATCACGCCGAAGATCGAGAAGACCGCATCGAAGCCCGCATCGGGCAGGTCGAGCGCCTGCCCGTCCATCACCCGCGCCGCGACATTGGATAGCCCGGCGGCGGCGACGCAGGCGACCATCCCGGGCGAAAAATCAGTCGCCAGCACCTGCGCGCCGGTCCGCGCCGCCGCCAGTGCAAGCGCGCCCGTCCCCGTCGCCACGTCGAGAACCTGGCTCTCGGGGGTCAGCGCGACGCGCGCGAGCGCATCCTCGGCGAAAAGCGCGGTGAAGGGATGCGCGGTCTGCCGGTAATGGCCGGCCGCCTTGTCCCAGTGATCGGGGTTCTCGAATTCTCGCATTCCATCAGCTCCGCGAATAATGTAACTTCATAAGTATCATGATCGTGCGGGCTTGCCAATCGCGCCCGGCGCGCAAAGGATCGGACCGATGCGCAACGACAGCCGCCTTTCCCGGATGCTGCACGTGCTGCTCCATATGGCGCGGCACGACGGGCCGATGACGTCCGAGGCGATCGGCGCGATGCTCGGGACCAATCCGGTCGTCGTCCGCCGCACCATGGCCGGGCTGCGCGACGCGGGCTATGTCCGCTCAGACAAGGGGCATGGCGGCGGCTGGATCATCGCGTGCGATCTCGAGCGCGTGTCGCTGCTCGACGTCCACCGCGCTGTCGGCGGCCCCAGGATCTTCGCGATCGGCAACGAGCATGCCAGTCCGGACTGCGCGGTCGAGCAGGCGGTCAACGCGGCGGTCGGCGATGCCCTGCGCGACGCCGAGGCTTTGCTGGTCGCACGGCTGGGCGCGGTGAGCCTCGCCGAGCTTGGCCGGGGCTTCGACGCGCGCTGTGCCCCGGGGCCCTGAAGCCATCACCTGCGGCATGGCGACGCGAGCGGCCTGGATTGTAACCGCGATTGCCGATGCATCGATTTCACCGACCCCGTGACGGGTACCAAAGCGCTGATTTGATCCCTAAGAAGCCTGATGCCCGCCACCCCTGCCTGGCCCCCGCAATCGACCCCGCGGCTGTTCGTCGAGACTGCGCTCGCCCAGGGCATGCAGCTTCGCGTCGACGGCCCGCAGGCGCATTATCTGGTTGCGGTGATGCGGATGAAGCCGGGGGATCCAGTGAAGCTGTTCGACGGCGAGAGCGGCGAGTGGCTTGGCATCGCCATCGCGGTCAACAAGCGGGACCTGGTGCTCGATGTGACCGAGCTTTTGCGTGAGCGCGAGGCAGTGCCAGATTTGTGGCTGTGCGCAGCGCCGCTGAAAAAGGGGCGGATCGACTGGATGGCCGAGAAAGCCTGCGAGCTCGGCGTTGCGCGATTGGTGCCGGTGCTGACCCGGCGCGCGGTGGTCGACCGGCTCAACCTGGATCGGTTGCGCGCGCATATGATCGAGGCGGCCGAGCAATGCGGGCGGACAGCGGTGCCCGAGCTTGCCGAGACCATGAAACTGCCGGCCCTGCTGCGCGATTGGCCGGCCGGTCGAACCTTGTTCTTCGCTGACGAGACCGGCGGGGAGCCGGCGTTCGAGGCGATGCGGACACACAGAGGCGCCGGCGCGATCCTGATCGGGCCCGAGGGCGGGTTCGATGCCGAGGAGCGGGCGGCTATCCGGGCGGTGCCGGGGGCGGTGGGGATCGGCCTTGGGCCGCGCATCCTGCGCGCCGATACGGCGGCGGCGGCGGCGGTCAGTTTGTGGATGGCGGCTGCCGGGGATTGGTAGAGGGACGCGAGTGAAGTCTGGAGAAAAGCGTGAGGCTCGCTCATCTGACACACCGCCCCTCACCCCAGCCCTCTCCCCCGAAGGGGAGAGGGAGTTAGCAGACCCACTAGCGCCCCACCTTCCCCATCGCTACATGCGCAGCCATGAGCACGAAGACCGTTTCAAAGAGCAACGTAGCGGTCGTCGAGCACCGCGACCAACTCGTCCAGAGCTTCGCCAAGGGCGAGAAACCGATCAGCCGCTGGCGGATCGGGACCGAGCACGAGAAGTTCGTCTATTCCCTCTCCGACCATCACGCGCCGAGCTATGACGAGCCCGGCGGCATCCGCGACCTGCTGATGGCACTCACCGAGTTCGGCTGGAAGCCGGTCGAGGAAGGCGGCAAGGTGATCGCGCTTACCGGCGCCGACGGCGCGATCAGCCTCGAGCCGGCCGGGCAGTTCGAGCTCTCCGGCGCGCCGCTCGACAATCTCCACGAGACCTGTGCCGAGACCGGCCGGCACCTCGAGCAGGTCAAGGCGATCGGCGACCGGTTCGGCATCGGCTTTCTCGGCCTCGGCATGTGGCCCGACAAGACGCGCGCCGAGCTGCCGATCATGCCCAAGGGCCGCTATGCGATCATGCTGCGGCACATGCCGCGGGTCGGGACGATGGGGCTCGACATGATGCTCCGCACCTGCACCATCCAGGTCAATCTCGATTACGAGAGCGAAGCGGACATGGCGAAGAAGTTCCGGGTCGGGCTCGCGCTTCAGCCGTTGGCAACGGCCCTGTTCGCCAATTCGCCGTTCACCGAAGGGCGGCCGAACGGCATGCTCTCCTATCGCAGCCATATCTGGTCGGACACCGATCCGGCGCGGACGGGCATGCTGCCCTTCGTGTTCGAGGACGGCTTCGGCTATGACCGCTACACCGAGTATGCGCTCGATGTGCCGATGTACTTCGTCTACCGCGACGGCCGCTATATCGATGCGGCTGGCTTGAGCTTCCGCGATTTCCTCGAAGGACGGCTGTCGGTGCTTCTGGGCGAGAAGCCGACGCTCGACGACTGGAACGACCATCTCTCGACTGCCTTTCCCGAGGTGCGGCTGAAGACCTTCCTCGAGATGCGCGGCGCCGATGGCGGGCCCTGGGGGCGGATCTGCGCGCTGCCGGCCTTGTGGGTCGGGCTGCTCTATGACGGCACCGCGCTCGACGCGGCCTGGGACGTGGTGAAGCACTGGACGATCGAAGAGCGCCAGGCGCTGCGCGACGCGGTGCCGAAGCTGGCGCTGGATGCGCCGATCCCCGGGGGGGGCAAGCTGCGTGATATCGCGGGCGAGGTGCTCGATATCGCCAATGCCGGACTTACCGCGCGAGGGCGGGTCGATGCGTCGGGAAGCAACGAGACCGGCTTCCTCGACCCGCTGCGCGAGATCGTGCGATCGGGCAAGGTGCCGGCGCAGGTGCTGCTCGAGCGGTACCATGGGGTTTGGGGCGGGGATGTGAGCAAGGTTTACGACGAGCTGCGGTTCTAACTCCTCTCGCTTGGCGAAAGGAAAGCTGGCGGAGCCGGCAAAATGGGGCTCGGTCGGAACGGGACATGGGGCTCCCAACAGGCCGTTTCGACCTAGCCCTCCCCTAGCCCCTCCCCGGAGCGGGAGGGGGATTTTCCCATCACCCAAGCGAAGAACCGCGGCACAAGGCCGTTGCGCTCCATCCACTCGGAATAGTCACGATACGCCGGGTCGAGGCTCAGATGCCGCTCCTCGGTGCGCGCGCGCCAGTAATAGACGCCGCTGACCACCGAGATCAGGAGCGTCGCCCGCACCGCATCGACCCAGGTGCCGGTGGTCAGGACGGGCACGGTCGAGATCCACCAGAACAGGTTCTTCGAGAGATAGGCCGGGTGGCGCGAAAAGGCATAAGGCCCGTGCGTCAGGATGCCGCGGTTGGTGAGGTTCGAGAAGCGGAAGCCGAAGGCGATCGTCGCCGAGGCGTAGATGGCGGTCAGCGCGACCAGCACTCCGCCGACCAGGGCCAGCACCACCGGATGGCCGTCGAACCAGTGAGTCCAGTCAGCGGTGCCGATATTGTAGTCGAGCGGGCCGCCATTGCTCATCAGGATGAAGGGCGGATAGCAGATGAGCGCCGCCATCCAGGCCGCGGCGAACGGGTTGGCGGTGCGGATGTGCGAATCGAGCGGGCGCACCGCGAGGATATAGCCGACGGTCGCGAAGGCGACGTCGATCACGAACATGAAGGTGATCAGCCAGTTGGCGAGCGCGACCGGGTTCTGCAGGACCTGGCTTGTGTCGGCGCGGATGAAATCGCCGAAGCCGGGCGGCACGATCGAGACCATGAACGCCGTGAAGAAGCCCTTCACGCCCCAGCTGCGCAGATGGTTGAAGATCGCCTCGCGATCGACCGGCTCCTTCAGGCCCATCAGCCAGGCGCCGAGCGACCAGCAGCCGTCCTTCGGCGCGACGGCATGGCGATCGAGCAGGAGGATATAGGGGATCGAGGCAATGAACAGCACAGGCGCGGCGAGCTCGAAACACCACATGGCGAAGGAGAAATTGCCCTCCCAGTAGAAGCGCCCGGTGCCGTAGATCAGCGCGATGCCGGCCCAGGTAAGCCACAGGCCGGCAAGCTTGGTCAGGCTGATATCGAGCGTTTCGCGCCAGGGCTTGCGATTCGACCAGTCCATGCCGGTCGAGGGATTGCGGTGGACCTTGTCGACGAGGACAGACCAGAGCACCATGGGGAGGCCGCAGGCAGCGACATTGACCAGCGCCGCATAGGGCCCGTCCATCCCGAACCAGCGGGCGATGCCGACCCAGAGGAGCATGCCGACCAGCCCGGCCAGGCCGGTGCCGGTGCTGACCGCAGACCTGGGACGTGGATCTGCCCTGGCCGCCTGTACGAGAGCGGTGTCGTGATACATGGCGCGCGGTCTAGCGCGGCAATGGTAAGCAAGCCGTGAAGGATATGCCCGCGCTGAGCCTCAGCCGCGCCCGAACAGCGGCATCGCCGTCGCCATGATCGTCATGAAGGGGATGTTCGCGTCGAGCGGCAGGCTCGCCATATGGACGACCGACCGCGCGACATGGGCGACGTCCATGCGCGGCTCGGGGCTGGTGCTGCCATCGGCCTGGAGAACGCCGGTCGCCATCGGCCCGCTCATCTCGGTGGCTGCGTTGCCGATATCGATCTGACCGGCGGCGACATTGCAGGCGCGCCCGTCGAGGATCAGCGATTTGGTGAGGCCGGTGATGGCGTGCTTGGTGGCGGTATAGGGCGCCGACATCGGCCGCGGCAGCATCGCCGAGACCGAGCCGTTGTTGATGATCCGCCCGCCCTGCGGCGTCTGCCGCCGCATCATGCCAAGCGCGGCGCGAGCGCAAAGCATGCTGCCGGTGAGGTTGACGTCGATGATCTGCCAGATCTTTTCGACCGGCATTTCGTCGAGCGGAATCGCCGGTGCGGCGGCCCCGGCATTGTTGAAGAGGAGATCGACCCGCCCGAAGGTTCCGGCGACCCGCGCGAACAGGGCATCGACGGCGGCCGGCTTGGTCACATCGGTCGGCACCGCGAGCATTCTCGCCCCGCCGGCAATTCGGGCGGTTTCCTGGAGCGCCGCTGCGCCGCGCCCGGCCAGCGCGACCGACCAGCCCGCCTCGCGAAGCGCAACCGCTACCGCGCGCCCAATGCCACTGCCGGCGCCCGTGACGATCGCGATACGCGCCATGCGAAACCCCCTCTGAACATCATCAGCCTCGACCGCGCACCCGCAACGCTTGCGCCATCCGCCCTTGCCGGCAATTCGGCGCCGACGCGGCTATAGCATAATGCCGACGCGGGCAGCCCCCAACATGCCGAGCCGCCGCACGGTTTCCCGCCGCTATCCGAAATTGGGCGCTGCCAGTTGAACTGAATGCGGGTGCGACGGCGGAAGCCTTTCCGGTCGGACGCTTCCCTATCGCCGGTCAGGGATAACGGCCCATCGTCACCTTCAGCACCTGCGGCCTGTCGATCAGGTTCAAGCCATAATCGGCCTGATCACCGTTCCAGACACGATCAGTGATCCAGCGGCCATTCTCGAAACGCCCTTCCTCGGCGCGGAGCATCATTGCGTTCGGCGCGGCGCCGGGCGCGGGGTAAACGGAGACGCGAACATGGTCCCCCATGATCAGGAACTCGTTCGCGGAAAGCTGCGCGACGGCGACACCACCAATCGGCTCCTTCGCCCAGGGCGGCGCATCGTCGCCGACAGATTCCCGACGCCTTGAGCCGAATTGCCACTCGCCCCATGACGCGGTGACCATCCAGTCGCCCATCCGCGTCGTCCGCGATGTACCGTCGTCCGGCTTGGCCGCACCCCATGTCGGCTTTTCGAAGGCGATCCGCGCCCAGTCCCGCATCATCGATCCGACGGCGGCATAGGGCAAGGCGAAGGCGTCAAGCGTTTCGGGCGAGAGATCAGGCGAACCCAGCGGATAGTTGAAATAGCCGGTGCCATCCATGCCGAACGGCGAAAAGCCTATCGCTCCCCGCCCCATCGCCGGCCAGAAGAAGCGCGCGAACGCCCGGCTGTTGCCGATCTCCGGCACCATCAGCGCATTGTCCGCGCGCGCATATTTTTCGAGATATTGCTGAACATTGGCGGGATTGCCGTCATAGATGTCGGGCGCCGCGAAATCGATCGCCGGCGCCGCCGCCTTCCAGATGTCGAGCACGTCCTGCTGTGGGCCACCGCTGGCGACGCCCTGCGGGTTCGCCACCTCGGGACCGGCCAGGGCTGCGTTGACGTACAGGGGCAGCGGCTTGACGGCCTTGCCGGCCGCCGCGATCGCGTTGACGTAGGAAGCGAGGTACCATGTGTTGAAGGCGCGGTCGGCCCGGGGCCCGAAAGCCTCAGCCCAGGTGCCGCGCCTGCCGATCCGCTTCGCGAGCCCGGGCGGAATCTCCTTGCCGAACAGCCCATTGGCGAAAGCGGAAAAGTCGCGGGGACTGCCATAGCTGCCCGTCTCGTTTTCGACCTGAACAAGGATCACGGTGTTCTGCGGATCGTGATCGCGTAAATAGGCCATCAGGCGGACAAAGGCGCGCTTGTCCGCCTCGAGCGTTGCCGTGCCATGCGGGCTCAGCACATAATGGTCCTTGCCGTCGCGCGTCTTCATGCGCGGGAAGCGGCGGTTGTCGAGCTTGATCCAATCGGGCGTGTATGCGGGGCCCGTATTCTTCCACGTGCCGAACCACAGCAGCACGACCCGCTTGTCGTGCGCGCGTGCCTCGTCGAGCAGTGTCTGGAGGAACGAGAAGTCGAACCTTCCCTCTTGCGGCTCGACCTGCTGCCAGGCGATCGGCACTTCGATCGTGTTGGCATGGATGCGGTCGAGCACCGGCCATGCAGTCGCCAGGGGCGCCGCATAGTTGCTCGAATTGTTGACCTGGCCGGCGAGCATGACGAACGGCGCGCCGTCGACGATCAGCGCGTGCCGCCCGTTCCCGCTTTCGAGGTGGGGCAACGGCGTGGCCGGCTGGGCGAGTGCTGCAGCGCTCGACGTGAGCAGGCACGGGATCAGGATCAGATTTCGGATCATTGTTTCTCTCTCTTGTCTCGCAAGCGTCAAGGCAGTCAGCGGCCGGCACCGAGCCGCAGGCGGGCTATGGGCAGGCCATCGGCTTCGACCTCGACCATGACAGGGCCAGCCCGAGTGCCCGCGCGGACGGCAGCGACGACGCGCCCGTGGAAGCTCCTGCGCACGTCCGACTGGAAGCTCGAGGCGTCTTGCGGGTTGCCGTTGCCGATGCCCGCCAGCGTCGCGGCGCCGAGGACACGCACGGTAACGCGGCGGTCTCCGCTTTGCGCGTAGACGGGCGTTCCGGCGGCATCGACCAGCTCGACGGTCACATAAGCGAGATCCTCGCCATTGGCGGTCAGACGGTCGCGGTCGGCGGTCACGCGCGCCTTGGCCGGGGCCCCGGCGGTGCGGAGTTCCCAGCGCGCTGCCTCGCGGCCATTGCGATAGCCGATGGCGGTCAGCCTGCCGGGCGCATAGGGCGCCCTGAACAGCCCTTTGTATTCGCTCTCCACGCCCACCCGCTTGCGTCCGAGGCTGACCCCGTTGAGGAACAGTTCAACCTCCGGAAGCTCGGAATAGACCACGACCTCGAGGGGCTTTCCTTCCTGGCCCGGCCATGTCCAGCTCGGATGGACGTCGTCGAGCGACCAGTCGAGATGGGGCGGCGTGATCGGGAAAAGGTGCCGGTCCGGAAGATCCTCGGTTCCTTCAGGCTGACGGACAAAGGCCGAGATCGGATCAATCCCCGTCTTCCACAGAACCTCGCGATAATAGGCGGCCGGCCGCTTGCGGCCGATCGCGTCGATCTCGCCGCAATAAGCGAGATGCCAGGGGAAGGGAGCGAGCTTCTGCCAGTCCTGGCTATAGCCCATCCAGCCGATGCCGGACTCGCCGAGATAATCGACCGCAGTCCACACGAAATCACCGATCACCCATGGCATGGTCTCGACCGGGCGCCAGTATTCAAAGGCGTCCTTCGAGGTCGATTCCGAGGTGAACATGACGCGGTTCGGGAATTTCAGATGGTCGCTGGCGAACAAATGGGGCCGATAATTATATCCGGCGACATCGAGCGCTGCGAACTGCAGGTCGCTGCCGGGTGGATCGATGCTGACCGCCTCGGTCACCGGCCGGGTCGGGTCGAGCGCGCGCACCCGCTCGGCCAGTTTTTCCGCTGTTTCGACTCCGAGTGGCGAGCCTTGTTCCGGAATCTCATTGCCGATGCTCCACAAGATCACGCTCGGGTGGTTGCGCCCGCTGATCACCATGCCGGCGATGTCCTGCGGCCAATCGCTCGCGAAGAAACGGGAATAATCCTCGGGACGCTTGCTCTTGTTCCAGCTGTCGAACGCCTCGTCGATCACCAGCATGCCGAGCTTGTCGGCGGCGTCGAGTGTGGCCTGGCTTGCCGGATTATGGGCGCTGCGGATGGCGTTGTAGCCGGCCGCCTTCATCAGCGCGGCCTTGCGCGCGTCGGCGTCGGGGGCGCCCGCTGCGCCGATCATGTAATTGTCATGATGGATGTTGCCGCCGCGCAGGACCACGCGTTGGCCGTTGATACGCAGGCCGTTCCGCGCATCCACCGTGATGGTGCGGATGCCGAAGCGGGTTCGGCGCGTGTCGGTAGCGACACCATTGACCCGCGTTTCCTGCACCAGCGTGTAGAGATTGGGCGAATCCGGCGACCACAGGGCCGGACGCGGTATCGCGAGCGACTGGCTCCATTCGACGCTCGTCCGGGCGGCGAGGGTTCGACGCTGGTTGGTCTGCGCCACGACCTTGCCATCGGCCGCGATGACCTTTGACACCAGGTCGACTGGTTGCGCCCGCGCCGCACAGTTGCTGGCGGACGCCCGGATCGCAACCTTGCCCATGCCCGGCGTCGCCTGGGGCGTGGTCACGAAGACCGTGTCCGGCTCGATGTGCACGCAGTCGAGGATCTGGAGCGTGACCGGCCGGATGATGCCCGATCCCGCATACCAGCGCGACGACGGATCCGCGTGGTTGACGCGTATGGCGATCACATTGTCGCCCGACTGCAGCTTGCCGGTGAGGTCGACAGTGAAGGCGGTATAGCCATAATGATGCGCGGCGAGCTGGCGGCCGTTCAGCCAGATCGTGGCATCCATATGGATGGCTTCGAATTTGAGCCTGACGATCTTTCGCGTCGCGGACGCGCCGAGCTTCAGATGGCGGCGATACCAGCCGATACCGCCCGGCAAATAGCCGGAATCCTGCCCGGCGATCGCCTGCCGATCGAACGGACCGGTGCCGTCGGGCCTGTCCATGATCGACCAGTCATGCGGTACCGCCACTGGCTTCCAGCCGCGATCGTCGAGCGCCGGCGCTTCGGCACCCCCGACATCGCCCCGGCTGAAAAGCCAGCCTTGCGACAGGCGCTGCTCTTCCGCCGCCGCGGGCATCGCAGCCGCGAGGAAAGCGGTCAGCGCGAACGCGATCCGTGCCGATTTGAGGTGACCGAGCATCGCCTTCATCCCGCGCATGCCTGCCACCGGCAGAGATTTGCGGAGATCCGTCCTTGAATCGAGCGTCATGCGATCCTCAACCTGCCTTATATCTTCGTTGCAAACGGCGCGCGCATCCGGCCGCGCCTTCGGCAGCATGGGCCGAAGACTCCGGATGAATGAGAACCCCGCTTGACGGCCGGATGCGCGCGAAAGAGCCACATGCTCCGGCAATTAGGACGCTACCATATCGGACGATTTCGCCAGAGCAATCGCTGCCCGCACCTGCGCACGGGAATTGTTGCAAGCAGGGAAATAGCGACACGGGGCGGCCTTTTGAGGGTGTGACGAACTGGCAGGGCGGCGAACCTCAAATCCGATTCCTTCGTTCAATAATCATTGGCACAGGAACCACCGTTGACCGCGGGCCCGCTCGCGCGTTGTCGCGGCGATGGAATTCCCTGTTATTTGCGCGGAACAGGGAATTTTATATTTTTTTCCGCACCGTTTCCACTCGGGTTTCAATATTAGCAATTCTTTACAATAGCTTATAGAATCCATCATTGGCTCGCTCAGCCCGGAACAGGGAATTAACAGGGAAAATCCGCCGCGCAGGCATCGTCCGCAGCGCCACGCGCGGCATTTCAGGAACCAGACGATAGGAAAGAGCAGCTCGGGCTTCTGAGACGTCCCGTGCCCATCCTCTGACCGATCCATCGACATGGTTGAATCACGGCACGCCAGGAGCAGACGGTGTGATGGTTCGATTTAGGCTCGGCGCTCCTGGTCACGCCGCGCCGACGGTTTTCGCCGCGCAGTGCTGCGCGATGAAGTTGCCATTGTCTTTCTCAGTCACATCGCGCCGACACAATTTAGGCGGTGTCTACTGCCGCACGAAGCCGCTTTTCCGGACCTGTTCGATCAGAGCCCGATGCGTGGGCAAGGACGATAGCGCATTGTCGCCTTGACGCCGGATTTCGACGAACCGGGCCCTGGCTTCGTCATAGTAGCGGAACGCTCCCGCCTGAGCGGTCAAGTCCGTCTTGTAGCCGAGACCATAAAGAACATATTGCCAATTCGCGTCGGTGAATATGTCATGATTTGGATCCATGTCGAGGAATGAAGGCGGACGAAACCGCCAGCGCTCGAGCCGTTCCTTTAGACCGTCGCTGATCGACGCGGGCCTGACGTTATCGCGCCAGAAATCACTGTCCTCACGCCGGGTCAGGCAGTAATGCAGCTTGATGAAATCCGCTACATTTTCATAGCGCCTGGCCATGAACGGGTTGAATTGTTTGGCGCAAACTTCGTAATCGCCGTTCCAGGGGAAAAGGTTGGAGACCAGCAGAGCTGCGATCTCGACAAATCCTATGCCTGTCGCCTCCAAAGGCTCGATGAAGCCGGCCGAAAGCCCGATGGCGACGCAGTTATTCTTCCATTGGATCTGGCGGTAGCCCGGTTCGAAATTCAGCACCCGGGATTCAACCGATGCCGCGGCAAACCCGACATAGTCGCGTAGCACCTGCTCGGCACGGGCATCGGAAATATGGTCCGTCGAATAGACATAGCCGACGCCGCGCCGGCTGCTCAGCCCGATGTCCCATGTCCAGCCGGCCCCCTGGGCGGTGGAGATCGTCTGGGACTCGATCGGCGCGTCCGGCCGGTCGTAGGGAACCTGCAGCGCCACGGCGCGATTCACGAACAGTTGGTCACGAAGGGACCGAAAATCCACCCTCAGGGCCTTGCCGATCAGTTCCGCGCGAAAGCCTGTGCAGTCGATATAGAGGTCTGCCTCGAGGTCACCATGGGCTCGGGTGGTCAGGCTCTGGATATGGCCGTCCTCGCGCACGGTGACCTGCTGGACCAGATCCTCGATCCGTTTGACACCCAGCGCGAGCGCGCGGCGACGCAGCAGCGCGGCCAGCTCCACCGCGTCGAAATGGTAGGCGTAGGTCAGCGGCCCATTGTGTCCAGCATGGCCGATCTGCTTCGGCGCATGCCTTGCGTCGATAACCCGCGGCTGCACGGTGCTGGCGCTTGCCCAACTGGCGTCACCGGCCACGCCGAGCAGCCGATAGGGCAAAAGATCGAAATCGGCGTGCTGGGCGGAAATCTGAAAGGGATGGACATAGTAATCCTTGCCCTGATTATCCGCGACGCCACGCCAGTCGACGAAACGAATTCCCTGCTTGAAGGTCGCGCTGGCTTCGCGGACCAGGCTGTCTTCATCGAGCTCTATACGGCTGAAGGTATTTCTGATGCTGGGAAACGTCCCTTCGCCAACGCCGATGATGCCGATCTCGGGGGACTCCACCAGGGTGATGTCCAAGCCGCCAGACAGCCCGTGAGACAGCATCCTCGCCAGATAGGCGGCTGTCGTCCATCCTGCCGTGCCGCCTCCGACGATGATGACTTTCTTCTGCACGGTCAGCGCGCTCCAGGCCGATCAGGGGCAAGCATCGGAACGCTCCCGTTCTCAGTCACATCGCGGTGACGCAACTCAGTCGGCCGGTGCCGTTCGGGGAGCCTTGCAGTGCTGATCGATGAAATCCTGATGCGAAGGGACCGCCTGCGCCGAACGCACGATCTCTTCACGGCGCAATTCCATGCCGTTGCGGATCTGCTCCAGCGGATAGAGATCAGCCGATATGTTGTAGCGCGCTGGAACGACATCGTTGCCCAGCAGGATGGCGAGCCAACTCGGCTCCATATAGGATTCGCAATCGCCCAGCGCGATTTGTCCACTGGCTTTCCAAACCTCAAGTTTGTGCCGAAGGCTGTCGGGTATCTCCATGTCGCGGCATGCAGCCCATAATGGCTCAGGACGGCGCGACAGGTAATAATGCGCAATGATGAAGTCGCGGATGCGCTCGATCTCGCAGGTGGAGGTCCGATTATATTCGTCGCGCAGAACTGGGTTGATGGTCCGTTCTGGGAAATATTTAAGCAGCTTAAAGACCCCCATGACGATCAGCTGTATTCCGGTTGACTCCAGAGGTTCGAGAAAGTTGGAGGAAAAACCGATACCGACACAATTGCGATTCCAGAACTGCTTGCGATGACCAGAGGTAAAGCGGAACAGCCGCGGCTCGGCGAGCGGTTCGCCCTCGATACTATTCACCAAGGTGTCGCGCGCCGCATCGTCGCTCCACAAATCCGAATTATAAACCATGCCATTGCCGCTGCGATGCTGCAGCGGGATGGTCCATCGCCAGCCCCCGGCGTGCGCGGTGGACCGGGTGAACGGCGTTGGCGCGCCGGCACGTTTTGCCGGCACTGCGATGGCGCTGTTGCATAGCAACCAGCGCGACCAGTCGACAAAAGGCGTTTCCAACCCCTTTCCCAGCAATACGGACGCAAAGCCGGAGCAATCCACGAAGAAATCCCCGGGAACCTTAAGGTCATTGGCGAGATGGATGGCGGTAATGTTGCCGGACTCACCATCCAGATCGAAGTGCGTCATCTTGCCTTCGATACGCTGCACGCCCAGCTCGATCGCCACACCCCGCAGATAGCGGGCGTAAAGTCCGGCATCAAAATGATAGGCATGGTGATAGCGCGAATTCGGCGCGTCGCTCGGCGCGAAATTATTGTTTTTCGCGACGGCATAGGCGAACGAATAATCATCGATCGGGCGAACTTCGCCCGATTGTCGCATTCTCAACCAATAATGATGGGTCGATATCCCTTCAACCGGGTGGCCATAGTCGCTGAAGGCATGGAAATGCCGGTTTCCGGCAACGCCCCAATCGCAGAATTCAATGCCCAGCTTGAACGTACCCTGGGTGCTGCGAACAAAGTCGAATTCATCGATGCCGAGCATGGCGTTGCATTGCGCCAATATCGGGATCGTCGCCTCCCCGACGCCGATGATGCCGATCTCCTCCGATTCGACCAGAGTGATGCGCGTTTTTTGGCGGTCCGTCTTCTTGGCCAGCAACGCGGCCGCTATCCACCCCGCCGCGCCACCACCCAGAATGACGATATCCTGTTGATAACCGCTATTCATTAACGTGCCTCGCAATGAACATAGCTGGCGCTGCACCCGCGACATGCGGCCGGACATGAACCGGCCGCAATAGTTTACATACCAATATCCGAAAAGGAGAAGGGCGCTTCTCGATGAAGCGCCCTTCCTCATTCAGACCGTCAGAAGCGCATCCGCATGGTGAGCTCGAAGCGCCGATCGCTGACGTTATAGTCATACGGCTCAAACACGCCAGGCACTGGCTCCTGAAGGGTTCGCGAAATCGTGTTGAGAAGGTTGTTCGCGTTGAACGAGACGGAAACCCTCTCGCTCACCTTGTAGTCGAAACCCAAATCCAGGTAACCAGCCGCCGCCATGTAAGCCGGAACCATGTTGTACACGGGCCAGGAATGGGCCGAGTCAAAGTTGGTCGGGCTGGTGTTGAGCGTGTAAGGGTTGCCGCCGCTCGTCGCATAGGAGAGCGGATTGACGTTGGTCGACAGCAACGCCTTGTCGCGCCAGTTGTACGCCAGACGGAAATTGACCTTGCCGCGGCTGTACAGCAACTGGACGTTATAGGCCCATTTCGACAATCCCGCATAGGGAAGGTTCGGGTAGGTCTGCGGCACCGTGCCGTCCGGATTGAGGCCCGGCAACTGGCCGCCGGCCGGGGGCGGGGTCAACACGTTGTTGGCCTGCTGGGCAGGGTTCTTGCTGTCGATATAGGTCAGGTTGGCGTCGATGCCGAGCCCGCGAAGCACTCCTGGCAACTTGTCGAAGAACTTGCGGCCACCGATCTCAAAGCCCTTGATGCGGGCGGTTTCCGTCGACGACTTGTTCTGCAGATAGAGCCATGGAAGATTCAGGGTTACATCCGTGATGTCCGGATTCGAAGTCGTCGTCCCCGCGGGCGGTGGGGTTGCACCATTGGCGTAGGCCTTCAACGGCGTGGGAAGAATGCCCTTGATGAACGAATAGAACAGCGGCTCATTCTTGATCTGCTTGGCGAACAGATCGAGATAGAAGAAGCTGGACGAGGACGGATAATATTCAAAACTCACGTCTTCGCTGGTGATCATGGTCGGCTTCAGGTCAGCGCCGCCGCCGTTGACAACGACACCCGTGAGAATCTGGTTAGCGTTGCTATTGAGGGGGTTAGCGACAGACCTGGTGCCGATCGAGCCGCCCGGGCGGATATCATTGAGATTGGGCGGAGCAGACGAAAGCGACGCCGCGCCACGAATCTTGAACTTGTCGGACGCGTCGAACTTAATGTTGAACGAAGGTAGAACGCGCGTATATTGATAGTCGCGGCTCTGCGAGAAGTAAGCTTGAGTAAACCCGTAGAGCGTCGGGTACACCGCCGGCGCATTCGGCAGGTTATTCTGCTTCAGATAGTATGCATAACTGTCCTCTGCGGTCAGAGCGAGGTTCGAAGCGTTTGGTGTCGACTCCAGAGCTTCCGCCTGCAGAGAATCGTGGAATACACGAACGCCGATATTGCCCGAAAACGCCGGAATGAATCCGATGCGATCATGCGCGAACCTGGTCTCGACATAGGCAGCCCAGTTGGTGATGCGGCTATCGGTCTTGTTCAGGCCCTGATCGATATTAGCCGCCCAATACTGAGCCGGGGTCCCGTTGGGGATCTGCCCGTTATAGGTCTTGAGCAAATGGTACCAGTCGTAGCTCTCCATGAGATGTTGGCTGGGGACGAAAAGCTGGGCCGGCACAGCCACCTGGCCGCCGAAGAAATTCGAGAAGGTAGAAACTTGATAATCCGCCGGCCAGACATTGGGGTTGTTGAGATATTGGATATTCCCCGGCCCCGCCGCGGCCCATTCCGGCCCCGACGGTTTCCCCAGCCACGACTGACTCAGGGGTGCCCAGTACGTCCCGACGAAATTGTCCTTCTCGGTGCGCTTGGCGGCACGAGCGCCAACAGCGATGCTGCGCAGGAATCCGCCGTCGCTGACTCTATATTCAAGGTCGATATGACCGGCCAGCATCGTCCCCTTATTTTTGGGTTCATGATAGCCAAAATAGGCCAGGTACGACGTACTCTTATCGAGCAAGCCGGCAGTGGGTATGCCAGACACTGCCGGCAGCGACCCAGTCAGGTCGACATCCATCGAACTGACCAGCGGGCTGTTCTGAACGAGGCCGGCAGACATGGACTGCCCGGTCGAACTGGAACTGACATATTGCACACCGCCGCGTAGCGACACCCGGTCCCCGGGGGTCCAGACGAAGCTCTGCGAAATATCCAGCGTGGAATTCTTGCTGTGCGATATCGACGACCCGCCGCTGGGGTTCAGCGCGGAGTTCGGAGGGGTGCATGTCTGCGGACCCGAAAACGACCAGTCCCACTGAATCGACGACACCGGACCGCCATAGGTGGCGCCACAATCGATCTCAGCCGAGAGGGGGAACCAGCCGGTGCTATCATGAAGACCGACGGAGGTATTCGAATACAGCACCGCATTGCCGGTAGATCCGATTGTGAGCGTCCCCTTCTGGAAGCCGCCATTGGGATCATATACGACCGGAGTCCCGACCTTGGGCATAACCTCACCAATCGCGGATGGGTTAGCCCCCAGGGAGCCGCTGGTTCCCTGGCTATTCTCGCGATATTGCGAGTAGAATATGGTGTTGGTCAGCGTCAGGTTCGAAGCCGGCTTCCACTGAATGGCCTGATAGGCACCGTACCTGTCGCGCTTGTTCTGGTTTGTGCTCCAGTTGAACGAGCTGGGAACAAAGGCCAGATGATCGGCCCGCTTGGCGGTCGGCACATATTGGGCGAACATGGCGCCCACCGCCAGGTCGCTGCTCTGCTGATACAGACGGCTGAAGGCAAAATCCCACAACACACCAATTTCGCCGATGCCGGTATCGAAACGCTTGGAGAACATGGCAGAAATGCGGGGCGAAGCCTTTTTCGCCATGGTGCCGTAGCTGCCGCCCGCAGTGACGTTGAACTGGGTATCGTGGAAATCGAAGGGCAGATGCGTGCGAAGATCGATCGAGGACGCGCCCCCTTCGATGATGTCGGCGCGGGTCGCTTTGTAAACATCGACCCCGGCCATCAGCTCGGGCGTGACTTCGTTCCAGCTGATGGCGCTGGCGCCATTGGCGCTGAACAACTGCTGCCCGTTGAGCATGCTCGAATTGAAGGGAAGACCGCGCACGGTAATGCCCGTACCTTCGATCTGGAACGCGGTGTTGCCGCCGTTACCCTGAACGAAACGCGAGATCGACACACCCGGCACGCGCTGAAGAACTTCGGTGATCGAATTGTCCGGCAGTTTGCCTGCCTCGTCGGCGGTCACCGAGTCGACGATCGTGTCCGAGTTCTTCTTGATGGAAATGGCATCCGCCAGCGCCTTGCGCCGGGCGGTGACGATGATGTCGGTCGCGACGTCGTCGCTCTTGTTTTTCGCCTTGGCGGGCTTGTCAGCTGTGGCATCGTCGGAGCTCGTCGCTCCGGCATCCTGCGCCCATGCCGGCGTCGCCATGCTCAGGCTTGCAAGGATGAGCGCTGAAGCACTGGCACCCAACATCAAATCGCGAGTCTTCATTTATACCCCTCCCATTTATTATCTTCATCGGACAAGCGGCGACGGACTGGCCTGCCTGAATTTGATTTCGGCGGGCCCGCTGGCTCGGTCGCGATCGCCCGTCGATATCAACTGCGGCGATCTGCCATCCCCGCCGGGTCGCGACACACGCGATGGAGCGCGGGCGACCGCCCCTTGCGTCTCACCCGTGGACGACCACGGAGCCGATCGTGCCATCGTTGTCATTTTGCGTGAAATGGCTTGCTGACTATCGAGACGGACTGACGCGAGCCGACTCCGAAATCACTTCCCGCAATAGATCAACGCCTGCGCCAAGCATGTCATGACCAATAACCATGGCAAACCCTCCATTTCAAAGCAAAAGGAGGGCATTTGCCGTCGCCGGCACGATCTCTCCCTGAAGTCTATTTTCTCACCGACTCAAAATCGCCGGGGCTACTTCAACGGTAGATCTTGTTAATCACACAAATGAAAGATCACGTCCACGGAATGCATGTGTTGAGCTCGCGAAAACCATCAAAAAGCGGAGGTAATATTGTTAGGAAAATCCGCGCTGCGAATTGGGAATCCGGAAAAGCCAAGCAGGAGTCCGTTTCGGAACATTTTTGACAAATGCCAGCCTGCCAGGCTTGGCCGAACCCGCTGCTTGACCATAACTAGGGTGGAGAAGCCGCCCATGGGGTAGGCTGGCCCCGAGTCGCCCCCCGAGCTCCCGCTTGTTGTCCCGGGGGTAGCCAGCCGATCCTTCTGTTCAGGAAGCGGGAATTGCAGGAGAGGCCATGACCCTCGTCCGTCGTTCGACTGTGGCAACCGTCGGCTCGGGCCTTGCCCATAGTCTCGGGACGCGAGCGCTCCTGATCGGAAGGAGCAAGCGTTCTAGCCGGGAATCGGATATAGACGGCAGCCGGCCATGAGTTCCGATTCCATGATTTTTGCGGGCGATACACGCGCGCGCGCCGAGGTCACCGATGCAAGCGACCATTCTGGGCGCGGGCGCGTGTGGTTCGCCCGATTCCGATCGGCGGTTCTCACCTTCCTGGCCTGGACCTGCCTCGGCGTATTCCTGGCAGTGCCGGACACGCTCATGGGCTTCCATTGGCCGGTCTTCATGGCGAAGATCGTGGATGCCTGGGCATGGGCTTTGCTGACTCCCGCCCTTTTTCTGATTGACCGCAAGCTCGCTTCAATCGAGCAGAACATCGTTCGCCTGGCGCTCCTGTTCCTCCTTCTGAGCATCCCCTTCAGCCTCGCCCACACCTATCTTTCCGGGTTGCTGCTTTATGCGATCCCAGATGTATGGTGGAATCCGCTGCTCAGGCCTGATTTTACCATCTATTTCTTCCTCGGAAGCTGGCAGACATATTCAGCGCTGGTCGGGGGGGTCTACGCGTTCAAATACTACCACCGATTCCTGACCAGCCGGCTTCAGCTCGAGCGCGTGGAAAAAAGGCTCCTTGAGTCCCGGCTCAACGCGCTGCGCCTCCAGCTGGAACCACATTTCCTGTTCAACGCACTCAACACAATTTCATCAGAAGTTGCCACCAACCCCAATTTGGCTCGGGATATGATCGGCGATCTGGGCGCCTTGCTTCGGCAGTCGCTCGACTGCAAGGACAGCGCCGAAATAACGCTGGTGCGGGAGCTGTCGCTTCTCGAACATTATCTTTCCATTCAACGTGTTCGCTTCGGGGACAGGATCGAGATCGCGATCGAGGTCGAACCTGAGACGCTTTCGATTATGGTGCCTTCCATGTTGCTCCAGCCACTGGTGGAAAATGCTATCCGCCATGGAATCGAAGGGCGGTTGTCGGGTGGCAAGGTCCTCATTTCTGCGTGGCGGGACGGAAACGAATTGCAGATCCGTGTGCTTGACGACGGTGTCGGTCTGCCGCCCAATTGGCGAATGGAGGCTTCAACCGGACTTGGAGTGCGTGTCGCGCGCGAACGCCTGGCGGCGCTCTATCCCGATCGGGGCGAGCGTGGCTTCGCGATCCGTCGCCGCAACGGCGGAGGCACGGAAGTGGCAATAAGCGTACCGGTGTCCAGGACCGGAAGTGATGGAGCATGAGAGCGTCGTCTGAATCGATCCGGGTGCTGGTGGTCGATGACGAGGCTCCAGCTCGCAAGCGCCTGCTGGATCTGCTCGCCAAGGACCGCGATGTCGGCCGGATCCTCGAAGCGAAAAACGGCGTCGATGCAGTTGCGCTGATCCAGGATGCGCATCCGGACGTCGTGTTCCTCGACGTGCAGATGCCGGGCGTGGACGGCTTTGGCGTCATCGATGCCCTGGGCGCGGAAAATATGCCTTTGACGGTGTTCGTCACCGCTTATGACCAGTTCGCGCTCCAGGCATTCGAGGCAGAGGCGGTCGACTATCTGCTCAAGCCGTTCGGCGACTCGCGTTACGAAAAGACGATGGAGCGAGTCAAAAAGCGACTGAACGAGATCCGTGCCGACAGTGCGAGCGACGTTAATTCTTTCGGCCCCGAACTGCTCAAGCTCGCTGCGCGTCGTGCCAAGCCCGGCGAAATCTGGAACTGGATCGTCGTCAAGAAAAAGGACGCTACCCATCTCGTGATGACGCAGGACATCGACTGGATCGAAGCGGCCGGCGTGTATGTTACGCTGCATGTGGGGGGTGAGGAACTCCTGTACCGTGCCGGACTGGCCACCGTGGCGAGCCGGCTCGACCCGTTCGGGTTCGTCCGCATCCATCGCTCCAGCGTCGTGAACCTCAAGTCAATCGCGTTCCTCGAGCGTCGTTCCCACGGCGAGTTCGAGGTCGCGCTGAAAGACGGCACGCGCCTTATGCTCAGCAGGAGCTATCGGGAAGAAGTCGAAACGATGCTGGGGCAGTCGCTTTAAGACCAGCGGATTTTCCGCTGCGTCGGAACCGATGCCGGCCGAGAGAGCGGCCCGAAAATCGCGATTCGCCGTGAGTCCGTCGACACGCATACCGGCTCGCCGCCGCCCCAACCGTCTCACAGTCCCATTTCCCGGTCCGGAACAATTTTTACACACCCGCAATCACGTCGCTATAGTAGCCGAACAACAAGCAGCCATACTGACCACAGGTCAAAGATTACATCAAATTACACCTAACGAATCATGATAAACGTCACTTCCAATATTCTCCAATATACTGTCAAAATACAGTGATTTTGTTAGTATATCCAGAGCCAGTGGCGTAATTTCAATTAAATCATGCTGAAGCCGACCTTATGGGCGCAGATATTACCAGTTCCGACGAGCCCCCCCTTGGGCCGGGGGCGATGCCCCCGGCTCTCTTTTGTCTTTCGCGGCGGTAGCCGTAGGTCGAGCCTATAAAATATGGGGAGGCGGGCCCGGTAGCTCCGGTTCGGTGCGGGGAAGCCCGGGCAGGGCTCAGATCGCTGCGACAAGACGCGCCAGGCAAAGAAAAATAAAATCGGGAGAGAATGCCGTGAAGAAATGCCGTTTCCCCACCCTTCTCTTTCGGGGACTGGTCCTTGCGAGTCTCATACCTTCGAGTGCGCTCGCCGGGTCCGCGCCGCCGCCGCGCGTGGTGCAGGTGGATGCGGCGGCAGCCACAATGCCGGTCGACCGCTTCTTCGATCTCTCGGTGGGATCGGATTATCCCGGCACGCTGATCCGTGACGACAGCATGGCCCAGCTCAGGACAGCGACGAGCGAGCTGGGATTCCGCTACATCCGCTTCCACGCGATCTTTCACGATGTGCTCAAGACGGTGCAGGTGAAAGACGGCCGGATCGTTTATGACTGGACCAGGATCGACGAGCTCTATGACAAGATGCGCGCGCGCAACATCAAGCCCTTCGTCGAACTCGGCTTCACGCCGGAGGCGCTCAAGACTTCCAACAGCTCGATATTCTATTGGAAGGGCAACACATCACATCCGAAGCTCGACGAATGGGCGAAGCTGATCGACGCCTTCGCGCGGCACGTCCGGCAGCGCTACGGCGTCGAGGAAGTCCGAAACTGGTATTTCGAAGTCTGGAACGAGCCCAATCTCGACGGCTTCTGGGAAAAGGCCGATCGGGGCGCCTATTTCGCGCTCTACGACGTAACCGCACGAGCGCTGAAGGCAGTGGATCCGGCGCTGCGCGTAGGCGGCCCATCGACGGCCGGCGCGGCATGGGTGCCCGAATTCCTCGATCATGTCGCGACGTACGGCGTGCCGGTCGATTTCGTCACCACCCATACCTATGGTGTCGATGGCGGCTTCCTCGACGAGGAAGGCAAGGGCGACACCAAGCTCTCGCCTTCGCCCGACGCGATCATCGGTGACGTGCTCAGGGTGCGGGCGCAAATCCAGGCGTCCAAATTCCCTAATCTGCCGCTCTATTTCACCGAGTGGAGCACCAGCTACACGCCACGCGACGCCGTGCACGACAGCTATGTGAGCGCGCCCTATATTCTCACCAAGCTGAAGGGAGTGGCAGGGTCCGTCCAGGGCATGAGCTACTGGACCTATAGCGACCTGTTCGAGGAGCCGGGCCCGCCCACGGCCCCGTTCCAGGGCGGCTTCGGGCTGATGAACCCGCAAGGCGTCCGCAAGCCTGCATGGTTCGCCTACAAATATCTGCATGCGCTCCGGGGCAAGGAGATACACGTCGACGATGCCCAAGGCTTGGCCGCGATCGACCGATCCAGCCTCGCGCTGCTGGTGTGGGACTGGCACCAGCCCGAGCAGAAGCTGAGCAACCGCCCCTTCTACCGACAATTGGTGGAGGCGCCCGCCGCCGCGCCGGTCAGCGCTCACTTCGTGCATGTCCAGCCCGGGCGATATCGCCTGCGCACCTATCGTACCGGCTATCGGCACAACGACGCCTATTCAGCCTATATCGATATGAAGCTGCCTCGGACGCTTTCGGCCGCCCAGTTGGAACAACTGCAGGGGCTGACCCGGGACTTGCCCGAACGCAACGAGGTCGTAACCGTCCCGAAGAGCGGAGCCCTGAAAATCGAGATGCCCATGCGGACCAACGATATCCTGCTCATGCGGCTCGAACGGATCGGGCGCTGAGGGAAGCCAGATAGAAATCGGACGGAGAGGAAAATGGTCAATTTCAGCAAGCGCGAGATACTGGTCGCGCCGGTGGTCGCCGCGCTCGGTCTGCCCTCCGTCGCGCGTGCGCAGGTCCCGACCTCCCCAGTTCGTAAGGAGCATGACCTGGCCGCCGGCCCCTTCACTTCGAGTGTCGAATCGCTCAAGACCTACCGTGCACCCGACTGGTTCCGCGACGCGAAGTTCGGGATCTGGGCGCATTGGGGAGTACAGTCAGTGCCACGCCAGGGCGACTGGTATGCGCGCTTCCTCTATGTGCCGGGCCATCCGCACTACGACCATCATGTGAAGACCTACGGCCATCCGTCCGAAGTCGGGTACAAGGACATCATCCCGCTCTGGAAGGCCGAGAAGTTCGATCCCGACGCACTGATGGCCAAATATGCCGATGCAGGCGCCAAATATTTCGTGTCGATGGGCGTGCACCACGACAATTTCGATTTGTGGAATTCGAAGCACCACCGCTGGAACGCAGCCACGATGGGGCCGAAACGGGATATCGTCGGCGCCTGGAAGGCAGCGGCGAAGCGTCGTGGCCTGCGCTTCGGCGTATCTGAGCATCTGGGCGCCAGCTATTGCTGGTGGTATCCCAACCACCTCTATGATCAGTTCTGGCCGAAGCTCGGGGTCGATTATGACGGCGCGAACCCGCGCTACGCCGACCTCTACCACGACAATCGCGACGAGCCGTTCCTGAACAAGCCCGGCACCTGGTACACGACCAATCCGAAATTCCATCGTCATTGGTTCGACCGTATTTCCGATCTCGTCGACACCTATCAGCCCGACCTGCTCTATTCCGACGGCGGCCTGCCCTTCGGCGAAATAGGCCGGGCCCTGGTCGCCCGCCTCTACAACAACAGCATTGCGCGCGGCGGGAAGCTCGAAGCGGTTTATACCTGCAAGGACTCCGGCTCGGGCGAATTCCACCAGGGGGCGGCCGTGCAGGATGTCGAGCGCGGCGTGCTCAAGGGCATCAACCCCCTGCCCTGGCAGACCGACACGTCGAACAGCGACTGGTTCTTCAACGAACATTATGGCTTCAAGTCGACCGGTGACGTCATTTCCATGCTGGCCGACATCGTCAGCAAGAACGGCAACCTGCTCCTGAACGTGGTCATGTATCCCGATGGCAGCCTGCCCCCGCAATCGGAGCAGCTGCTGGCCGAACTCGCTGCGTGGATGAAGGTGAATTCCCAGGCGATCCACGGCACCCGGCCGTGGAAAATCCACGGCGAGGGACCGACCGAGACCGCCGCCGGGATGTTCAGGGAAGACACTGCTTATACCTCGAGGGACATCCGCTTCACGACCCGCGGGGAGACCCTCTACGCGCTCACGCTCGGCGAACCGTCCGTAGCGACCGAGATACGCGCGCTTGCCCTGGGCAATCCGCATGAACGCCGTCGGGTGCGCCGGGTTCGGCTGCTCGGGCACCCCGGGACGATACGCTTCCACCAGGCTGACCAGGCGCTCGTCATCGACCTTCCCGAGAGGCTGCCCACACGCCACGCCAGCGTGTTCGAGATCGATTTTGCCTGATGTTTCCGCAGAGTGGCGTTCGCGCATGCACAACAGGGCTGATGTACTTGCTCGAAGTGTTCGAAGGATGGGGATCGACACAAACATGAAACAGGATTTCGCCCGCAGGGCAGGCATCGTCCTGACGCTGGCGCTTGCCGTCGCAACGGGCTCGTTCCTCGCGCCGCCCCAGGCCCGGGCGCAGAGCGCGGGCGGGCATCCCGAATGGCCCGGCAAGGGGGAGCTCTTTGTCGGCACCTGTTATCAGCCGATCGACCGCACCCCCGAGCAGATCCGGCAGGACATCGCGGTGATGAAGGCGGCGGGATTCAACATCGTGCGGATGGGCGACCTCTCCTGGGATTCGTTCGAGCCGGAGGAAGGCCACTTCACCTTCGACTGGTTCGACAAGGTGATCGAGCAGATGCACGCCGCGGGCATCCGGGTGATCGTCGACATCCCCGGCGAACCGGCGCCGATCTGGCTGCACAAGACCTATCCCGGCGTCGAAATCGTCAACCAGGACGACGTCCGGCTCAACGCGGCGACGCGCTATTGGGACAATATCAGCGATCCCGACTATCGCCGCCTCGCCAAGCGCCTCGCCGAAAAGATGATGCAGCGCTATGCCCGTAACCCGGCGGTGATCGCGCTTGGGTACGACAACGAGATCGGCAACGGCAATATATCCTATTCGGCCGCGGACCGTGTGCGGTTCGTCGATTGGCTGAAGAAGAAATACGGCTCGGTCGACGCGCTCAACCGCGCCTGGGCGACGCAGCGCTGGTCGCGGCGGATCAACAGCTGGGATCAGGTCGACCTTCCCTATATGCGCGGCCCCGGCCCCAATGAGCGCTATCTCGACCTGCGCCGCTACTGGTCGGACGATACGATCGGCGCGCTTACGGATCTGGAGGCGGTACGAAAGAGGGTCGCCCCCAACCTCCCCGTAGCATCCAATTTCTGGCCCACCGCCTGGTCGAAGGGCTTCAACTATCTGCGCTCCTGGGATTCGGTCTCCACTTATGGCGCGCAGGGCTTCTATCCCGGCGATCCGATGGGTGCCGCATTCGAAGTGATGATGAACAAGGCGGGCCACGATACGCCGGTCTGGTTCAACGAGTTCACCGCCGGCGGCGGCGGCTATTACGGCACGCCGGGCCGCTCGCGCATGTGGGCGTATTTCGGATTGGTCTATTATGCGCAATCCGTCCTTGCCTGGACCTTCAATTCGCATCTCGGCGGCGAGGAACAGGCGTTGTTCGGGCTGATCGACCATGACGATCGCCCGTCCTGGAAGGTCGCCGAGTTCGGGCAGATCGCCAGCGAGTTCAAACAGCTGCGTACCCTGGGCTTCCCCCGCTATCACCAGCCCGAGGTCGCCATCCATTATTCCTTCGAAACCGACTGGCTGACCAATCCACCGCCCGGCCCGAATACGATGAAGGAGTATTTCAAGGGCAATTACGGGGATCAGGTGAAGGCGGCTTTCGCGCCGCTGTTCCGCGACAATGTCGATGCATCGGTGATCGATATCGGGCATGATCCGCTCGACCGGTACAAGCTCGTGATACTGTCGAGCGCCTATCTGCTCGACCAGCAGATCGCCGACGCAGTCCGCCGCTATGTGGCGAACGGCGGCACCGTGATCATGACCGGCTATTCGGCCAAGGTCGACGAAACCGGAAAATGGTTCGGGACACCGCTGCCCGGGCGCCTGACCGACGTCTTCGGCCTCCGCACCAACGAATTCTATCGGGCGGAGCAGCCCCTCAAATTCCGGTTCGACGGACAGATGCGCACGGGCACGGACCCTTATTACGAAGTGCTCGAGCTGGGCACGGCCAAGCCTTTGGCGCGTTTCGAGAACACGCCGCAGCGGAGCCCGGCCATCACGATCAACACATTCGGCAAGGGCCAGGCCATCTATCTCGCCACCGCCGCGCAACCCGCCTTTATCGAGCCCCTGATTCGCTCGCTCTATGCAAGGCTCGGGATCGCCCGCGGGCCCGAAACCCCCGAGGGCGTCGTAGCGAGAGTCGTCGATGGACGTACGCTTTACGTCAATACGAACAACGCGCCGGCGACGGTGACCTTTACCGGCACGAAGAAGGGCATCCTCACGAAGAAGGACTATTCAGGCAAGATCGATCTGCCGCCCTATGGCGCCGAACTGCTCCAATAAATATTGCTGTCCCAGAGATGCGGTCGCCAGGGTATGAACCTCACCACGATTTCCGCGCCCGGCCGTTGGCTCTCCCATCCGACCGTGGAACGACGGACAGCCCGGCGCGAAATGACTTGATACGCGAGAGCAAGCCGATATGACGGGCGGCAAGGTTTCGGAGCCTGAAAAGAGCCAGATGCAATAGCTGACGGCGTCCAAGTCTTTGAGATCGCGGGTATAGCACAATGGTAGTGCAGCAGCCTTCCAAGCTGAATACGCGGGTTCGATTCCCGCTACCCGCTCCAGATTTCCGCGCGAGGATGTGCACCTGATGGCCGTCAGCATGCTTGACGCGAGGGCCGCGATCGTCACGGTCGGGCGGTGGCTCGATGGCAAGGGTTGGGCGCCGGCGACCTCGGGCAATTATTCGATGCGCCTCGACAACGGCAATTTCGCAGTGACGGTGTCGGGCCGACACAAGGGGCGGCTGACCGAAAACGATATCATGTCAGTCGATGCCGACGGGCGGTCGCTCGACGGCAAGAAGCCGTCGGCCGAGACAGCGCTTCATCTCGCTCTGTACAGCAGCTTTCCGGATGTGGGCGCTGTGCTGCACAGCCATTCGCCCGCTGCGGTGGGGCTGACCCGCGCTTTTCCCGGCGCTTATGGGTATCTGCTGGCCGGGCATGAGATGCTGAAGGCGCTGCCCGGCGTGACCACGCATGAGACCGAGGTGACGATACCGATCGTCGACAACAGCCAGGATATGGCCGAGATCGAGGCAGCGATCACGCCCCGGCTGCTGGCGGCGGGCGCGCCGCCCGCCTATCTTATCCGGGGCCACGGCCTGTACGGCTGGGGTCGCGACATGGTCGAGGCCGAGCGGGTGATCGAGGCGATCGAGTGGATGATCGCCGCGGAGCTGGCCGAGATGGGTTTCCGGGAAGGGAGCGGGCGATGAGCCATTTGCAGGTCTTCGACGAACGCGACGGCACCGCGCCATTGCTCGATACCGCCGATGGCGACGCGATCGCCGCTGAGCTGGCCGCGATCGGCGTGCGTTTCGAGCGCTGGCCGACCCGCGATCTGCCCGATGCAGCGGCGATCCTGGAGGTTTATGCGCCCGAGATCGCTGCGTTGAAGGCTGAGGCCGGATATCAATCAGTCGATGTCGTGGCGCTCGCGCCCGACCATCCCGAGCGCGCGGCGCTGCGCGGCAAATTCCTGTCCGAGCATACACATGGCGAGGATGAGGTGCGCTTCTTCGTCGATGGCGAGGGCCTGTTCACGCTCCATGAACAGGGCCGGGTGTTCAACATGCTGTGCACCAGGGGCGACCTGATCTCGGTGCCCGCCGGCATGCGCCACTGGTTCGACATGGGCCCTGCCCCGCGCTTTACCGCGATCCGGCTGTTCGTGAACCCCGATGGCTGGGTTGCCCGCTTCACCGGCGACACGATCGCCGATCGCTTTCCGCGCCACGAGCCGGCACTTGCCTGAATGCCGCGCGCGATCCTGACCGATATCGAGGGCACGACCTCGAGCATCGCTTTCGTGGCCGAGACGCTGTTTCCCTATGCGCGGGCACGGCTACCGGCTTTCGTCGCCGCCCATCCGGACAAGACCGCGCCGATCCTCGCCGAGGTGGCGGCGATTGAGCCAGGCGATCCGGTCGCGACGCTGACGCGCTGGATCGACGAGGATCGCAAGGCGACGCCGCTCAAGACACTGCAGGGAATGATCTGGGCTGACGGCTATCGCGAGCGCGCCTTCACCGGCCACATCTATGCGGACGCCGCCGCGGCGCTCCGGCGCTGGCATGACGCGGGGATCGCGCTTTATGTCTTCTCGTCCGGGTCGGTGGCCGCGCAGAAACTCCTGTTCGGGCACAGCGATGCCGGCGACCTGACGCCGCTCTTCTCGGGCTATTTCGACACGGCCACCGGGCCGAAGCGCGAGGCCGAATCCTATCGCGCGATCGCCGCTGCGATCGGCCTAGTGGCGGACGAAATCCTGTTCCTGTCGGACACGCCGCAGGAAATCGCCGCCGCGCGCGAGGCTGGGCTATCGGCGCTGCTGATCGATCGCGAGCATGGGGCCGGCGATATCGCGACGTTCGAGGATATCGACACATGAAGCTCGAAGGCACTCATCAGCGCTCGATCAGGCGCGCGGCCGATGGGCGAGGCGCCTGTATCCTCGATCAGCGCGAGTTGCCCTGGAAGATCGTCTGGGTCGAATTGCGCAGCATGGCCGAAGCCGAACGGGCGATCCGCGAGATGTGGACGCGCGGCGCGCCGCTGATCGGCGCGACGGCAGCCTATGGCCTGGCGATGGCGATGGCCGAAGACGGTTCCGACGCGGCACTCGACGCTGCCCATGCGACACTGCTCGCGGCGCGGCCGACCGCGGTCAATCTGCGCTGGGCGCTCGACAAGGTCGCGGAGGCAGTCCGCCCCCTGCCGCAGGCCGAGCGCGCAGCCGCCGCCTTCGCCCGGGCCGATGCAATCTGCGACGAGGATGTCGAGCTCAACCGCGCGATCGGCGAGCATGGCCTCGCGCTGTTCCGCACGCTGCACGCGAAACACCCCGACCGCCCGCTCAATATCCTCACCCATTGCAACGCCGGCTGGCTGGCCACGGTCGATTACGGCACGGCCACCGCACCGATCTATCTCGCCCATGACGCAGGCATTCCGGTCCATGTCTGGGTCGACGAGACCCGCCCGCGCAATCAGGGCGCCCTGCTCACCGCCTTCGAGCTGGCGGGCCACGGCGTACCGCACACCGTGATCGCCGACAATGCCGGCGGGCATCTGATGATGCAGGGCCAGGTCGATGCAGTGATCGTCGGCACCGACCGGGTTACCGCCAATGGCGATGTCTGCAACAAGATCGGGACTTATCTGAAGGCGCTCGCGGCGAGGGACAATGATGTCCCCTTCTATGTGGCGCTGCCGTACACGACCTTTGATGCCGGGACGGCGACCGGGGCCGATGTGCCCATCGAGGAGCGCTCTCCAGACGAGGTGACTCATGTGGCAGGGGAAGGCGGGTCGATCCGGGTGACCGCATCCGGGGCAGCGAACCCGGCCTTCGATGTGACGCCGGCCCGGCTGGTGACCGGGTATCTCACCGAACGCGGGTTGGTGGATCGGGTCTAACTCCCTCCCCTTCGGGGGGGTCAAGGTCAGGGCCGCCGCACCATCCGCTCGAGCGCCGCATCGAGCGTCGAATCCTGCTTGGCGAAGCACAGCCGGACGACACTGGTAACCGGATCCCGCGCGTAGAAGGCGGATACCGGCACTGAAGCAACGCCTGCTTCCTCGACCAGCCATTCGCTGAAGGCGACATCGTCCATATTCACCCCCGAGCGGGGCAGGTCGATCGACAGAAAATAGGTCGCCGCGCTCGGCAGGACCGCATAGCCGAGCCGGGTCAGTCCGGCCGCGAGCCGGTCGCGCGAGCGCTGATAGCCGGCGCGCATCTCGGTGAAATAAGCGACGTCCTTGCCGAGGCCATAGGCAGCGCCCGCCTGGAGATTGGGCGGGGTGGTGAAGGTCAGGAACTGGTGCGCCTTGGCGAGGATCTGCGCGATCGGCGGGGCGGCGCACATCCAGCCGACTTTCCAGCCGGTGAGCGAGAAGATCTTGCCAGCCGAGCCGATCTTGACCGTGCGCTCACGCATGCCGGGCAGGCCGATCAGCGGGCGGTGGACCGCGCCGTCGAACACGACATGTTCCCATACTTCGTCGCAGATCGCGATCGCATCATGGCTGACGCAGAAATCGGCAAGCAGTGCCAACTCTTGCGGGCTTGTCATCGTGCCCGTGGGGTTGAGCGGGTTGTTGAGGATGACAAGCCGTGTGCGCGGGCCGGCCGCCGCGGCGAGTCCTTCGGCGGTGATTCGCCACTCCGGCGGCTCCAACCTGACCAGCTTCGCGATACCGCCGGCGCGTTCGACCAGCGGCAGATAGGCATCGTACATCGGCTGGAACATCAGTACCTCGTCGCCCGGCGAGACGAGCGCGAAGATGGCGGCGGCCAGCGCCTCGGTCGCGCCCGATGTGACGATCACCTCCTCGAACGCGAGGTCGATCCCCTGATGCACGCGGTAATGATCGGCCACCGCCTGGCGCAGCGCCGCCGTGCCAGGCATCGGCGGATATTGGTTCGACTCCTCGATCAACGCGCGCGCTGCCTCGGCCAGCACATCCTCGGGGCCGCGCCCGTCGGGGAAGCCCTGCCCCAGGTTGATCGCGCCGGTGGCGCGGGCGCGGGCCGACATCGCCTCGAAGATCGTGGTGCCGAGTGATGCGTAAACCGGGTTCATCGCGCGACCATGCCGCAGCGCGTGGCGCTTCGCCAGCCTTGGCTCTCGATCAGGTCGATGGTTGCGCCCGCTGCAGAGTTTGACCAGAAGGCGGAATGGGGCGCTGCAACAATGAAGTCGCCCGGTCGCAGCATCTCGGGGATGAGCGTTTGTTTTCCTATTGCGTTTCGGGACTTGGCGTTGCCAGCGAACTGGCCCTTCCCGGGCTGATTCCCGCTGAACAGGGCCAGAGCGGCGATGCGGACGTGGTGATCCGCAGCGGTGACGTGCCAACCGAACTCGAGGGTGCGATTGCGCGGGGGCCGAGCTGGCAGCTTGCCGGCGACCGGTTCCTGTTGATCATCCCCGGCGTGATCCGCATGGTGCTGATCGGTGGAAGCGAAATCCGCTTCGCGACCGAGAGCGGTGTTTCAGCCGAGGAAGCAGCGATCTTCCTCAGCAGCACAGGCTTCGGCATCCTGCTCCACCAGCGCGGTCGGATCGTGCTGCATGCGAGCGCGGTGCGGGTACAGGACAGCGCCGTCCTGTTCTGCGGCCCTTCGGGTGCCGGCAAATCGACGCTTGCCGCGGCCTTGGTCGACGCGGGTTACGATCTCGTCACCGATGATTTCTGCGGCATCTCGATTCATGCCGACGGCACGCCCTGGGTAGAGCCGGACGGACGGCAATTGAAGCTGTGGCAGAATTCGATCGAGCGCCTCTCGCTTGCCGACCGCCGCACCGCTGCGGTGCGCCCGAGAATCGAGAAATATTATGTCGAGCCGCGCGCTGCGACCGAAGCAGCGCTGCCGCTCGCCGCTGTCTATGTGCTGCGCGAGGCTCGGCCGCCCCATGCGCCCGGAATCGCACGGCCCAATATCGTCGATGGCGGGCTGATGGTACGCAACAACGCCTATCGCCCGGCCATGGTACGACGAATGGCGCAGATGGAGCTGTATTTCCAGGCCGCCGCGATCATCTCGCAGCGCGCCGGCGTGTTCACGCTGACCCGCGACTTCAACTTCAAGCAATTTCCGGCGGTAATCGGGTGGCTCGAGGCGCATTGGCGCGAGCTCGGCCTGCTGGAGCGCGCTGCTTGAGGCGGACTTTCTGGCTCGCCTCCTATCCGAAATCGGGCAACACCTGGTTCCGGATGCTGGTGGCGAACCTGCGCCAGGACGCGCCAATCGATATCAACGACATGCCGGAGCGGAGCGGGATCGCAAGCGCGCGCGGCCTGTTCGACAATGTCATGTTGTTTCCGTCCGGGCTGCTGACGCACGAGGAGTGCGATCGCCTGCGCCCCCGTGTCTATGAGGAAGTCGCGCGAAACGCCGAGCAGGATGACCCGGAAGCACCCGAGACAAGGATCGGCGATGTCCGCTTCGTCAAGACTCATGACGCCTGGACCTATACGAGCGACGGCGAGCCGCTGCTCGGCGGACTCAAGGGCGCCGATGGCGCGATCCTGATCGTGCGCGATCCGCGGGACGTGGCACCGAGCCTCGCCAATCACGGCAATCAGACGATTGACCAGTCGATCGCCTTCATGGGCGAGGCAGACGCGGCGTTCTGCGGGCAACGCGACCGCCAGGCGAATCAGCTTCGCCAGCAACTGCCGCGGTGGAGCGGCTATAATTCGAGCTGGCTCGACCAGGCCGACATTCCCGTCCATCTTGTCCGCTACGAGGATATGCAGTCCGATGCTGCCGGCGTTTTTCGCCGCGCCATGGCGTTTGCCGGGATCGAGATTAGTCCGGACGAAGCCGAGCGGGCAGCCCGCTTCGCCAATTTCGCCGAGCTCAAACAGCAAGAGACCGAGCGCGGCTTTCGCGAAGCGCCGCGGACGACCCCGGGCGGCGGTTTCTTCAGACGCGGCGTGTCGGGGGCGTGGCATGACGAGCTCAGTGCTGAACAGATCGCCAAAATCGAGGTTGATCACGCTGACATGATGGCGCGTTTGGGCTATCCGCTGTCCGACAGACACGGTGAAAGGATCGCACGTTGATCGAGCGTAAGGGAGATTGGCTCAGTGCCCGGGTGGGCGACGAGATCATGATGATGAGCCCCGAGCACGGCAAATATATCGGCGTCAACGAGGTCGGCGCGCGCATCTGGGAGCTGATCGAAACACCGAGCGATGCCGCCACCGTCTACGCCGAACTGCAGCGCGAATTCGATGTGTCGCCCGAGGACTGCCAGGCCGAGGTCGACAGCTTCCTGGCCGAAATGGAGAAGCATGGCGCAGTCTCAGTCTCTCGCCCATAAGGTCCGCACCGCGGTGACGATGGGACCGCGGCGGCAGTTGCTCGTCGCAGAGGCAAGCGCGCGGATGGCGGTCGCGCGGATTTCGCTGGCGATCTATCCGTTCCGCAGGCTCGCAAAGGGCTTTGGCGCGTTCGTTCCACCGAACGATCCACGCGTGCTCGCCAGCGCGGCGAATGCGGCCGACGACCATGCGCGCGCTGCCAGGGAGATCGGCTGGGCAGTGCGCACGGCAGCACCGTGGATGCCGTTCAGATCGGTCTGCCTGCAACAGGCAATGGCAGCACATGCGATGCTGAAGCGGCGAGGCGTTGCCAGCGTGATGCATTTCGGCGCGGGCAAAAGCGCCGAGAAGCCGATCGATGCCCATGCCTGGCTCGACGCAGCGGGCGTGAAGGTAACTGGGTATCCGGTTGCGTCCAACCTCAGCGAAATCGGTTGTTTTGTCCCGACGCTTTCGCGCGAAAGCAGCGTCGGACCGGCCCGGCAATCTTGAAACCGGCCGACGGATCGGGCAGTTGTTTCCCGCAACTGGTGCGCCGGCGTTTGTTACCATCAAGGGGGACGGAAGTGATCGACGAGAAGCTTTCCTGCGAGGATTTCGAGCCTCATGTCGGTTCGGATTTCAAGATGGTTACTGAAGGCGTGCCTGAAATGTCGCTGACCCTGACCGAAGCCAAGACATTGAAAACCCAGCCGCTGGACGATGGATTGCGCGTGCCCTTCGCGCTGCTTTTCGAAGGCCCGGCACCACTGCTGCCGCAGCGCATTTATCGTTTCGAGCACGGCGCGATGGGCCAGCCGGAAATCTTCATCGTTCCCATCGCGAAAACCGAAAACGGCTTTCGCTACGAAGCGATCTTCAACTGATCGGCGTCGTGGCGAGCGGGGCGTCATATCCTTCGGGCACCCACTCCATCTCGAGATAGATGTCGGTGTCCTGTATCTCGGTGAAGCCGAGCCGGCGATAGAGCCGGAGCGCCGGATTATACTTCTCGACGAAGATGCCGACGCCCTTGCCCTTGCTGCCCGCGGCCTCGATCAGGCCGTGAAGAATGGCCGAGCCGAGGCCCTTGCCGCACCATTCGGGCATCAGCGCGATATCGACGATATGGAGCCGGCTTTCCCGCTCCTGCAGATAGAGCCTGCCGACGGGGACGCCGTGCTTTTCGATCACGTCGAAGGCGCACCCGGCGATCTGGCCACGATAATGAATGCGCTGCGCGTTGAACTGATGCTCGACGAAAGCGTCCTTCTGTTCCGGAGTCCAGTCGACTGTCGCCAGTTCCTGCTCGCGCGTCGTCCCGTACAGACGGGTCAGGAACGGGATATCGTCGTCCGTTTCGGGACGAAGCGCATAGCCCTCGCAAACCAGCGCCGCCGGCAATGCAAATGCCGGCGGCGTATAGGAAATTGTCACACGCTAACCCTCGAACTGCGTCAGTTGCGCGACGGGAAGATCCCGAACAAGGCAATGCAGAAATTCAACACGAGATAGGGCTGCATATTGTCATGCGGCTGGCTACCGCCGGTTGACGTCACCGTGCGCGGCTCCATCGCCACGGGATTGGTGAGGACATCACTATAGGCCTGGCCCGGACCGGAAGCGCCGAAATAAGCCTGGGTAGTCGGCACGCCGGATGCAGTTCCGCCTGTCGCACCGTACAGCACGTGCGTGTGCTGCGGGATCTGGGTGGTATTCAGCGTGACATTCGCCGCGCCATCAACTTCGCCGATAACCCGGTTGGTCAGCCCGGGCCCCTGGCCCCAGTTCATAACCCCCCGCTCCTGGATGTTCGGCAGGGCAAAGGTCTGGATGCCGTCGCCGCCGTAAGTGGTGCCCAGGATCGAGAACAGCGCGGTGTTTTGCGAGATCGACTGCAGCTGACCGTTGCAGAAGGCGTAGTTTCTTGGCGCAAACGTGAATCCGAAGATCATGATCTGGCCGATGAAGGGTTGCGTCACCGTCTATCTCCGAATGCTAGTTGCGGCTGGGGAAGATGCCGTTCAAGGCAATGATGAAGGTGATGCAGAGGCTCGGCATCATGTTCTGGTGCGGCTGGCTTCCCCCCGCGACCGGCAGGCTCTGCGCTGCCATCGCCACCGGCGTAATGGTGCCTGGCGGGACCACATAGAGCGAGCCGGGATTGGTTCCGTCCGTGGGCGACGCCGGGATCGCCTTGTTGCTCGGGCCAGGCAGATTCCCCGCATCGGTCGTCGCGTTGACGATGTGATTGTGCATGGGCGTTTCGGTCTGAAGCAGCGTCACGGTTTCCGAACCGGCCTGCTCGCCAATGACCCGCGGGGTCAGGCCGGGGCCGTTGCCCTGGTTGATCGGGAGGCGCCCGCGCAGATCGGGCAGCGCGAAAGTCTGGACGCCATTGCCGCCATAGAAAGTGCCGAGCAGCGAAAACAACGCGGCATTCTGCTGAATCGACATGAGCTGGCCCGCGCAGAGCGCGTTGCTGCGCGGCGCGAAATTCCCGCCAAACATCCGGATTTCACCGAGATAAGGTTGAGACATGTTGTTCTCCGTGCCGTCGGCCGAAATGGTTGTCGGTTAGTTGCGTGAGGGGAAGACACCCGTCAGCGCGATGCAGAAATTCACCGCAAGATAGGGCTGCATATTGTTGTGCGGCTGATTGCCGCCATACAGGCCGACCGCCTGTGGATTGAGCGGCACCAGGGTATGGCCGCGTGCATAGAAATCGTCGGTCGTCGACGTATCGGTCGCGAACATATGGGCGGCCACCGGACGCTTGTCGGCGGTGTTCGTCGTGCCGGTCAACGTATGGGTATGGGCCGGCATCTCGGTCTGGAGCAGGGTCACCGTTTCTTCGCCGGCGACTTCGCCCTGGGGATAATTGCCGTCGAAGTGAATCGGGGTCCGGCCCCGCAGGTCGGGCAGCTGGAACGTGCTCGTGCCGTTGCCGCCATAGGTTGTTCCCAGCAGCGAAAAAAGCGCGGTATTCTGCTGAATCGGCAAGATCTGGCCAGCGCAGAACGCCCAGCCGCGCGGCGCGAAATTGAAGCCGTAGATACCGATTTGACCGAGGAAGAAATTCGACATGCCAGCCTCTCAAACTCATGGTCAGGAGGCAACGCCGTAACACTCCGCCCCCAGGTGTTATCACATCAAATGTACCTGCCCCAGAGAAAGACACAATAGCAAATCTGCGCAGACTAGATCGGAAATGGCTGGACTTTCGGCCGGTTGCCCGCATGCCCGGTTGCGCGATGGATGGCCTTCTGGCATATTGGCGAGGCTGTTAATTTGGCGCGTTGCGCCTTGGAGATCCTTTCGCCATGACCTCACTCAAGTCCCAGACCGAAATGTCGAACGCGGCGATGGTCGAGTCCACGGCGGATGCCACTTCATCGGCGCGCAAGCCGTGGTCAACGCCGCGCGTGATCGTCGCCGCCGAATCGCAGGCTACCGAGGGCGGCAACACGCGCTTTACCGATGGCACCAGCCTCGGCGTTCCCTATGGTTCCTGATCGGCGATAGGCCGGCTGTCACGAACGCGCGGCCGCCGTCAGTCGTTGGCCCGATCGAACCAGGCAACGAATCGCGCAAGCGTGATCGTCAGATTTGCGACCATCAGGCGGTGATGATCAGGCCGACTGGCTTCGTCTGCGTTCGCGATCATCGCTTCCAGCCTGTCAAGGTCAACATAGCGGGATAACCGACCATCGCGGTCGAGGCGTTTTGCTTCGGCAAGCGCGGCAGGCGCGCTGCTTTTCGCCATTCGGAACAGATCGGGATCCTCGGCGTCATTTCCCGGCCCTCGTGCCAGCAGTTGCTCCGGTAATATGTCGGCGAGGGCGTGGCGCGCGAGATAGCGCTCGAGACCGTCGCGGAACTGGACTGACTCCGGTAGCGCGAGGCCGAGTTCGACGACCCGCTTGTCGTGAAATGGGCGTGTGAACTCAAGGCCATGGGCGGCGGCGAGCGTCTGCTGAACCGGCGGCGCCGCGGCCGATTTGCGCAACAGATGCAGCCAACGCGCGCGCCAGCGGTTATGCACCGGATATGCACCACGGAGCCGCGACGGATCGACCGCACCGCTTGCGAAGAGCGCGCTGGCGAAAGGGGCCGCGATCGCGCTACGCCGCCAGGTCGGGACGAAGCCGTGTCGGAGGGTGAGGACCGCCGCGATCGCGCGCAACGGGACCAGCGCCGGCAGGACGTCGTTGCGCAACAGGCGCAACGCCGGGTCTCCCGTCACCTGCATTCTCATCCTGAATTCGCGAACGAAACGTCGAAACTGGCCGCGCCGCAACATCCGCCCCAGCGGCGAGCCCGGCCGTACGTTGACGGTGTAATCGCCGCCATGCCCGTCCATTACCAGCCGGGCACCGACGGCGGCAGCGATCCTGTACAGCCCGCGCCTGACATATAGCGTGCCGACAGTATTGTGGGTGGTGTCGAAGGAGGTTTCGAGATCATCGAAGACCGTCTCGTCCTCGCCGCGGACATAATAATGCAGATCGAGGAACGGCGACGCCCTGAACGCCTCGACCGCAGCGCGGGCGTCACGAACGGCCGGGCGCTGACCCCCTTCCTCCAGCACCGAGGCAATGGCGATGATCTTACGGCCCTGTGCGGCGGCGATCGGCCCCGCCAGCGCAGCGATACTGCCGCTGTCGAATCCGCCGCTGAAGCAAAGTGCGGGTGGACGTATGAGCCGGCGGACGCGGCACGCGACCGCTTCCTCGACGATGCGGCGATAGGCCTGGAGATAATAGGCTTCGTCGCGACCGAGATGCTCGCGCGCGGCGCGCGGCTCCCAATAGATGCGGCGCGTCGCGATGCCGCTGCTCGAGACTCGCAGCAGGGTCGCGTTGGGCAGCGCGGTGATCCGCTCGAAAAAGGTTTCACCGGGCGCGCGGTCGACCGCGAGCAACAACCTCCTGCCGATCGCGTCTTCCGACAGGCGGCGCGGCACACCCTCGACCGCCCAGAGCGCCTTCACCTCGGTCGCGAAAACGAACAGGCCCTCTCCGTGATGATAGAACAGCCCGCGCTGGCCCATATGATCGCGGCCGATCAGCAGCGCACGGGCCGGCGCGTCCCAGATCGCGAAGGTGAAATCGCCGAGCAGATGCTCGGCGCAGGTTTCGCCCCAATGCCGGTATGCAGCAAGCAACAGGGCACTGTCCGGCATGTCGTTGAGGTCGGACGCCGCGATGCCCATTTCAGCGGCGAGCGCCTCGCGATTGTCGAGCCGGAGATCGGCGACCAGGGTCACGTCGCCATCATGGATCGGCTGCGCCTCGTTCCAGTCTTCAGCGTTCACCCGCAGCAGACAATGGCCGAGGCCGACACAACCGGCGACGACGGTCTGCCGCCCATCGGGGCCGCGAAACGCAAGCATGTTGCCCATGCGATCGAGCTCGCGCGCCGAGACCGGCTGCCCGTCAAAGCGCAGGATGCCGAAGATCCCGCTCATTTTCCCGGAGCGAGGCGCATGGCTTCCAGCCGGCGATACGGCTCGGCGAGATGTGCCTCGACCGCGGCTCGAATAGCGTCGCTCGCCTCTTTCTGCTTGGCGTCGGTATCGGCGATGAAGGGCATCGCCGGGGCCTTGGCGTCGCGTCCTGCCGCCACCTTCATGGCAGCGAGTCCGGCCGCGTCAGCGTCGATACCGAAATAGGACAGGATTTCGTCCTCGGCCGCACCTGGCAGCGACGCATAGTTGACCAACAGGCAGCCCCCGAGCTCGGCATGGTCGAGCACGGCTGCACAGATACAGGCGAAGGCGCGCGCGCAATATTCTTCGGCCGGCATGTCTTCACCGCCGACAATGCCGTAAAGATCCTGCGGCATCGTGCCGGGCGTCGCCTGCATCCCGCGAATGCGCATTTGCGAGACGAGAATCTCGGCTGGATCGCGATAGAGGAATATCCAGGGCGTCTCGGGAAATGCATGCCGGAAAAGCGGCAGGGCAAGCGCGTGCCAGCTGTCGAGCTTGACGACATAGTGGCGCGCATCGCCGGTGCGGTCGCGGCCCAGCGCACCCACCATCGCGCGCAGGAGACGGGCTCGTTCCTCGATCGGCACGCCGAGGTTCGCGTTCACCAATTGAACGACCGAATCGAGCGGGGCCGGCTCCGAGACGACGATGGTGCCGGGCAGCGCTCCCAGCATCTGCGACACCAATGTCGAGCCGCACCGCGACAGATGGAAAATGAACCCGTCAGGTGCCGCAAGGCCATCCTCGGGTCGAGCCTGGGCCAATCCTGCCAGCGGAGTGCGCTGACGGAACAGGCGATTGAACGGTTGCGCTCGCGCCCAGCGCAACTGATCCTCGAAAAAGGGCGCGGTGAGCGGCGCTCCGCCGAAATGAGCCCATTCGACCGCAAGCTGGCCGTCAGCCGGAATGATGGCGATCGGGAGCCATTGCCGATCAGGCAGATCGTGACCGGTCAACTGCGCCGGCCTGAAGCGATCAAGACCGAGCGGATCGGGCTCGATCGCTCTCAGCACTGCCTCGCGTCCCAGCTCGAAACCGGCGGAAGCCGCGACGTCGATCATGGCTGTCGCAAAGACTTCCGGGTTCTGGATGACGCTGAGGCGTTGCTGCAGCTCCGGGTCGGCCATCACGACCTTGCGAGCGCGGTCGAGCGGGGCAATGGCGCCGGATGGGCTGGTATCTGTCATGAGACGCGCGACGATGTCTTTCCAACCGCCCCGGCGGTCGATAGGCTTTGGCGATACCGGGCCTGAGCACCGGCAATGGACGCCCGCCTAACATGCTCGACTTGCCGCAACAATCGCCATTCAGCTTCGCCGACCGGGTCCGCTTGCCCTTCGCGTTCGACGTGGCGCGGATGCGCGCTGACCTGGAAGCAGTGACGGAAGGCAACTGGGTCGAGCATCTCGTCCGGCAGAATTATGAAGGCGATTGGGACGTGCTGCCGCTCCGTTTCACCGCGGGCGCAACTCATCCGGTGATGCAGATCTATGCCGACCCGACCGCCACTGCGTTCGAGGACGGACCCGCGCTCGATCGCACCCCCTGTTTCCGCGAGATCCTCGCCCGGTTCCAATGCCCACTGCAATCGGTGCGCCTGATGCGGCTGACCCCGGGTTCGGTGATCAAGGAGCATTTCGACCTCGACCTTGCCGCCGAATGGGGCACGGCGCGCATTCACATTCCGATCACCACCAACCCGCAGGTGGAATTCCTCCTGAACCAGCGCCGGATCGTGATGGAGCCGGGGAGCGCCTGGTATCTGCGCCTCTCCGATGCCCATAGCGTCGCCAACCGGGGGACGACCGACCGCGTTCATCTCGTGATTGACTGTATCGCGAACGAATGGCTGATCGAGCAACTGCACTGGGCCAGCTGACCACCTTCCCGCCGAGGGCTTCTGCCAGGTCGTGGACGCACGAAGCGAATAGAGGAAAAGCGATCCAGGGTGGGCTCCGGCGAGCGACCGCAACGCAGTCAGTGACCGCCCCGGCTGCTGCCGATTGCAGGCCCCCCTACCGAAACCAGAGCAACGCGAAGCCCAGGGCCAACGCCCCTGCCGCCGCAACAAGGGCAGGCAGCACCCAGCCCGGCCATTCTCCGTCGCCGATCCTGGCGTCCTCCTCGGGCCAAGCCATTTCGTGGATAACCGGCTCAGGGTTGAGTGCTTCGGTAAGTTGGTAAAAAGTGATCGGCGTGACGAACTCGCAGCCATAGCCGTTGGGGCCGCGCCGGGAGACCACGGCAGCATTGACTCGCGTGCCGGCGATCCCGATCCAGATCGGCGCATCGAGATCGAGCGGCTCGGCCGTTTCCATCCGGAAGCCGGTCATCGAAAGATCATAGACCAGCACGTCGAGCGGCTCGCCGTCCAATCCGCGCAAGGTCGCGCCGACCTCGACCGGATAGCGGATCGCGGCGCGCCTCTCGTCGGGATCCGATCGGTATACGCGCGCTATCAGGGCCATCACTCTGTCCCGTCCGGGGTGAGCTGCTGACCGTCGATCCAACAGGTTACCAAAAGCTTAGGGGCAAGCGCGTTTCGAACTGCCACCCTGGCCGGACGGGCGCCCGGAATGGTTGAAAAAACCGCGCAATTGAGCCTATGATGCCGAGCCAGCCGCCCGAGAGCGACGGCACGAGGAGAATGCCATGCACGGCTTTCACGCTTTGCGCTCGAAATGTAGCTATGGCCTTGTCATGCACCTGGTGAGTTTCGCGCTTGCCGGCATTGGCCTGTTGATCATCCTGCTGATCCGCTGACGCTTCCAGCCACGATCTTGGCCCCCTGGACATTGTGAATCTCGGCATGGCCGTCTGAGATCGGCGGCGGGGAGGCTCGACGCCCGGATCCGCGCCGCGCATTGGGCCCCGGCCATCGCCCGGGCGAATAATCTTGCGCCGCTCTCCATCCTCCTTACCAACTATGGCCTGCACCGCGCGCATCAGGCAGCGTGTTTGAATCCGGGGCATGAGGTCAGACCAATGGCGCAGATGACAAGGCTGACTCGATGAGCTTCCGCAATATCTCCGCCTGGTCGATCCGGAATCCGGTTCCCTCGCTTGTTCTGTTCTTCATGCTGACGATCGCCGGGATCGTCAGCTTCCTGCAAATGGACGTCAACAACCAGCCCGACATCGAATTTCCGATCATCATCGTCACGGTGAGCCAACCCGGCGCAGCGCCGACCGAACTCGAAAACCAGGTGACGACCAAGATCGAGGCGGCGGTGCGCAGCCTGCAGGGAATCGACGAGATCGACTCAACGGTCGAGGAAGGCGCTTCGACTACCGTCATCACGCTTGCGCTCGGCACGCCGATCGATCGTGCGGTCGAGGACGTGCGCTCGGCGATCCAGCAGATCCGCGCCGATCTTCCGGACGGCATTCTCGAGCCGCAGGTCAACCGCGCCAACACGACCGGCCAGGATCTGGCAAGCTATGCCGCGATCTCCACCGACATGACGATCGAGCAGCTCTCCTGGTATATCGACAACACCGTCTCGAAGGAGTTGCTCTCGGTCCCCGGCATGGCGCAGGTCGACCGCAATGGGGGCGTCAGTCGCGAGATCCGCGTGATCCTCGATCCGCTCAAGCTGCAGGCCCAAGGGATGACCGCGAACCAGGTCAACCAGCAGCTCCGCCAGGTCAACCTCAACGCAGCCGGCGGGCGCGCCGAGATTGCTGGCTCCGAGCAATCGGTGCGCGTGCTCGGCAATGCCCGCACTGCCTATGCACTCGGCCAGACCCAGATCAATGTTTCCGGTGGACGGACGGTAAGGCTGGCCGATCTCGGCGCGGTGCGCGACCTGTACGCCGAGCAGCGCTCATCGTCGCAATTCGACGGCCGGCAAGTGCTGAGCTTCGATTTCCAGCGCGCCAAGGGCGGCTCGGACGTCACCGTCTTCAGACAAGCGAAGGAAAAGCTCGCGGCGCTCGAGAAGCGCAACCCTAAGGTTCATTTCGAGCTGATCTCGAACAGCGTCAAATATACCGAAGCCCAATATGCGGCGGCCATGGAAGCGATGGTCGAAGGCGCAGTGCTCGCGATCATCGTGGTGTTCATCTTCCTGCGCGACTGGCGCTCGACGATCATCGCTGCGCTGGCGATCCCGTTGTCGGCGATCCCGACCTTCTGGTTCATGGATCTGCTCGGCTTCACCCTGAACAACATGACTCTGATGGCGTTGAGCCTGGTCGCGGGCGTGCTGGTCGATGACGCGATCGTCGAGATCGAGAATATCGTGCGCCACATGCGGATGGGCAAATCGGCCTATCAGGCGTCGATCGACGCTGCCGACGAGATCGGCCTCGCCGTGCTCGCCACCACCATGGCGATCGTCGCGGTGTTCCTGCCGGTCGGCCTGATGCCTGGCTTTGCGGGGCAATTCTTCAAGAATTTCGGCCTCACCGTGGTCGTGTCGGTGCTCATCAGCCTCGCCGTCGCCCGCCTGATCACGCCGATGATCGCCGCCTATTTCCTGAAGGCCAAGGGCCACGCATCGCACGGCGAGGGCCCGGTGATGGACCTCTACATGAGCGTCCTCAGATGGACGCTCAGGCACCGCTGGGCAGCGGTGGTCGCCGGCGCCGTCGCCCTGGCGATGACCGTGGGCCTGATGGCGTATCTGCCGAAAACCTTCAACCCGGAGCGCAACCTCGATTCCTCCACTGCGCTGGTGACAATGGTGCCGGGGACGACGCTGGCCGAGACGCAGAAAGTGGTGAGCGAGGTCTCCGCCTTGTTCCAGGCACAGCCCGACGTAGCCCATGTCTATGCCCGGGCGTCAGTCGGCAGTGGCCGGGTGACGGCGATCTTCCGCCCCAAAAGGGTGTTGAAGAGTACTCAATTCGAACGCCAGCTCTCGCCGCGACTGGCGACCTTCGCTGACGCGCGCGTCGCTTTCCGGTCACAGAGCGGCTGGGGCGGCAGCGCGCGGCAGCTCTCGATCGTGCTCGGCGGCGACGACCCGGCGCAATTGTCTCAGACGGCGATCGAGCTGGTCCACCAGATGAGCAGCCTGCCGAACCTGATCGCACCGCGCATCGAGGGCAATTTGCTGCGCCCCGAAATCGTGATCACGCCGCGGCTCGACCTGGCCGCCAATCTCGGCGTGACGACCCAGGCCCTGTCGTCGGCGATCCGGATCGCGACGCTTGGGGACATTGACCAGAACAGCGCGAAATTCTCCCTGACGGACCGGCAGGTCCCGATCCGCGTCGCCCTTGAACAGGGCTCGCGCCAGCGCCTGGCGACGATCCGGAATCTTCCCGTGGCAACCCAGGCGGGCGGCTCGGTGCCGTTGAGCCTGGTTGCCGAAATCGGGTTCGGCGCCGGGCCGACCGAAATCGAGCGCGTCGCGCAGAAGCGCCAGCTGACGATCGGCACGGACCTCGCGCCCGGCCTTGTCAGTGGTACCGCCGAGGACGAGATTCACAGCCTGCCGATCATGAAGACCCTGCCGATCGGCGTGGAGGAGCTGATTGTCGGCACCGACAAATATCAGAAGGAGATGATCACCAATTTCATCATCGCGCTGGCATCGGGCTGCTTTCTGGTCTTTGCAGTGCTGGTGCTGCTCTATCGGCGCGTGCTGCCCCCGCTGGTCAACATGGGCTCGCTGCTGCTTGCGCCGCTCGGCGGCCTGTTCGGTCTGCTGATCACGAATACGCCGATCTCGATGCCGGTCTATATCGGTACGATCATGCTGTTCGGCATCGTCGCCAAGAACTCGATCCTGCTGATCGATTTCGCGCTCGAGGAGATGAACAAGGGAGTGCCGCTGTTCGAGGCGATCGTCGATGCCGGCCACAAACGCGCCCAACCGATTGTGATGACAACCGTGGCGATGGTCGCCGGCATGCTGCCGACCGCCCTTGCGCTCAATGGCGACGGCTCGTCACGCGTGCCGATGGGCATCACAGTGATCGGCGGACTGTCGCTCTCGACCTTGCTGACGCTGCTGATCGTGCCGGCGAGCTTCAGCCTCGCCGTGGGCATCGAACGATGGGTCGGACCGCGGCTCAGCCGCCGATTGCTGACCTACCAGCCCGGTGATGACGGTAGCTCGGTGATCGAACATTATCCCGCGGCGGCCGCCATCACCGCGCCCCCGAGCTCAATCGGCCATATTAGCGACGGCATTCCACCGACAGAATAGCCGCCGGGAGCCCCGGGTGCGGGACCCGGATGGAATTGCGGTCCCGGTTTCCAGCCCGTGGAAAGCGATGCGGGCATGGCGGCGATCGTCACGGCAGTGCACAGGCTGTCCGTCGCCGAGGGGCGCAGCATCCCGATGCGGCCCGATCATGGACACCAGATGCTCGACGACCTCAACAAGAATACCAACCCGGGCTATTCGTTGCTCGGCCGGATGCGCGGCCTGGCCGAACTACGCGGGCTCGAACGCGGCATCGCCCATGCCATGGACGTGGCAAGACCGGCATCGTGGCTCTCGCTGAAGCGGGAGATTAACGAATAAATCAACCCGCCGCCACGCGCAGGAAGGTCTCCCGTAGGGTTCACCATGCTGGCGCTCAGTCAATGCGCAGCCGTTCACCAGCGCGTTCAACGTCAAGGAAGGCTATGCGGCGGTCGTCGTGCCTCTGGCCACGGCGGTGTCGCCCGGCCCGGAGTCCCCTATGTCGCGCCCGGGCTCGCCCACCAGGCGCAGCTGCTGTTCGAATCGATGAGGGCGGAAACCCGCTCGATCGAGGCGCAACGGGATCGGCGCACAACCTACCAGGGCCGGCAGGGCCGGCGGAATGGGATCGAACGTCATCCTCGCTCCCGCGAAGATCAGATCCGATGCGCGGCGATGATGGGGCCGCCGACCGATGCCTGCGCGATGATGGCGCCGGCAAGGCCGGGTGGCGATGGTGGCAGGCGAAAGCTGGCCGGCGCGCCGGTCCAGGCGCCCAGTTTGATCAGCTGCCGAACGATGTTGCGATGGGCGATCGTCCGTCCGCTATTCTCACCGGCCCGGATCGGCACCGCGATAGTCCGCGGGTCGTAGCGGACCAGCCAGAGCACCGCCTTGCCCTTGCCCGCGGCGATCGCCGCCGAGCGCGCGTCAGCGGTGATCATGGGTTCGCCCGCGGGACGGACGAAGCGGCGGATTGCAGCATCGACCTCGGCCGGATTGCCGCCATTGACCACACCGCGGCCGTTGATCACCATTTGCGGGGTCGCAACGCTGCCGCGTCCTGCCGCTTTCGCATAGTCCCATTGGCGCTGGGTGAAGTCGGGGCTGGCGAAGATGTCCTTCCAGCCGAGCTGGTCCCAATAGGTTACCGCGAAGCTGAGCGCGAGGACGTCGCGCCGGTCGGCCAGCCTGTTGAGCACCGCGTCGGCTGGCGGGCAGGACGAGCAGCCCTGGCTCTGATAGAGTTCGACCACCGCGGGCCGGTCGGCGTCCCCCGCCATCGATGGCTGCGGCGCGCATGCTGCGCTCAGGGTCAACAGCGCGACGGCGCAATGCTTGATGCTCATCCTGTCTTCTCCTCGATGGCGACGATGATTCCGTCACGGAGCCATTGGCCGAGCAACTGCCCGGCACAATCGATCCCCTTCTCCTCGCCCAGCATGTCAACCATGGTTGCACACAGGGTGGCAAATGGCAGGCCCGCGCGCATCGACAGCAATGCCTGCCGCTCATATGGGTCGATGGCGCGGAAACGCGAGACCTGGTCCTCGCGCCAGACCAGGATCGCGCCCGGCTCGGGAAGGAATGCCACCCCGGGCGGCGCCTCTCCGGCGGCGAGCGCAGACCAGATCGCGGTCGCATTGGTCGTCAGGTCGCCCATATCGACCGTCGGCGTCAGATGCAGAACCGCCCGGTCCCAATCGATCCCGGCAAGATCCCCCGGAAGCAGCGCCGCTGCGTCCGGGCCCACAAATGCTTCACCCAGCGCCCGGTCGAGCCAGGCCAGTTCGGCTATTTCGGGATCGGCGGGATACAGAAGGGCGATCGTCTCCGGAAAATCGCGCGGATAGGCATCGAGCGTCCAGCTGCTCGGCGGCACCCGCTCGACATGCGCGACGACGAGCTCATGGAACGCCTTGCCCCCGATCCAGTCGCGGGTACGCGCGAAACTCTCCTCGAGGCAGGCCGCAAGCTGCGCCCGGTAATTATTCTGATAGATGCGGAGCCCCGGCACCGCGCAGTCGCCGAACCGTTCCGCCGCGCCGTCATCCTCGCGAGTCAGCCAGGCGCGCATGTCGCGCTGCAGCGCGATCAAGCTCATGCCGCCCGCCGCTCGCGCGCGCCGCCGGTGCGGCGCGCTATCGCCAGTTCGGCGAGCAGGTCGGCCAGTGGCGGAATGTCGTCGTCGCGCTCGATCATCGTCGCGACCGGCCCCAGCCGCGGCAGGACATGAGCATAGAGATCCCATACCGATCCGGGCACGGGTCGATCATGCGTGTCGATCAGCAGGTCCTTCCCCCGGCTATGTCCGGCGAGATGGATCTGGCGGACCCGCTGGTGCGGCACGCCATCGAGATATTCGATCGGATCGAAGCCGTGATTGGTCGCGCTGACGAACACATTGTTGACGTCCAGCAGCAACCCGCATCCGGTCCGGGCGCAGACGCGATCGAGGAACTGCCACTCGGTCATGTCGGCAGGGGTGAAGTCGATATAGGTCGACGGGTTCTCGATCAGCATGGGGCGGCCCAGCGCATCCTGCGCGCGACCGATATTGGCGCAAACCAGATCGAGCGCCTCGCTCGTATAGGGCAACGGCAGAAGATCGTGCGAATTGAACCCTTCGATCCGCGACCAGCTGAGATGGTCGGATACGAACAGGGGGTCGATCTCGTCGACCAGCAGGCGCAGCCGGGCGAGATAGGCACCATCGAGCCCGTCGGCCGAACCGACCGACATCGACACGCCGTGCAGCGCAACCGGGTAGCGATCACGGATATCGCGGAGAATCCGGCGAGGCCTGCCGCCATCGACCATGAAATTCTCCGAGATCACCTCGACGAAATCGACCGCGACGCGACGGTCGAGGAAATCGGCATAATGCTGCTTGCGCAGGCCGAGGCCGTATCCGGCGAAGGGAGTGATCATGGCGGGTCTCTCGAAAAGTTCGGCCCGGCCGCCGCGGCGGCCGGGCCGATGCGCGGTCAGTTGGGGGCGGTCGTGCTGCCGCCGGCCTTCTTGCAGGCGCCTGTGCTCAGCTCCTTGAAGCCCTGGCCCTTGCAGTCGTTCAAGCCCTTGCAATCATGCGTGCCGGACTTGCAGTCCGACGTGCCCTTGCAGGTGTTGACGCCGTAGCAATGTACCGTCGTGCCGCCCTTGGCGACCGCCACGGTCGGAGCAGCGGCGGTGATGGCGACGACGGCGGCGGCGGCGGCGATGCTGACGCCGGTACGAAGGATGGTCATGGAGAGTCTCCCGAGAATAGGGGTTCTGCCTGATTGGCCTCTCCAGTTCGTGAGTTCCCGCCCGGCGGTTACAGCCTGCCGAAAAATTACCAGCGCAGCAGGCGCGGTCCGAGCAGCGCGCCGACAGAGGCCGCCAACAGGATCCCGAGCGAATACCAGGTCAGCACGAAGATCGCCGAGACTTCGGGGCAGTGCAGGCAGTATATGGCTGCGGCAAACGCGCCCGAGGCAAGCCCGGCCGCGGCGCCCGCCGCGCGAAGCCGCGTCGGCGCGAGCCGGCGAAACGACCAGAGAAGCCCGACGAAGATCGGCATTGCCAACGTCAGTACGAGCCACGGGCAGACCATCCAGCTGTGCCCGAGCCACATCGCCAGCCATTCGCCCGGCGGGGTGCGGGCCAGCTCCAGCACGCCGACGCCGGCGAGCAGCAGCACCGGTATCGCGATCAGCCACAGCCACCGCAGGCTGCGGCTGTCCGGGCGCGCAAGCTGCGCTGTCATGACGATGGCGGCAATCGAAAGCGAGATCGTGTACCCCCATTTCATCCAGAACGGGAAGCCGCGCATCGCAGGGCCGATATCGGGCCGCACGCCCAGCGTCACCACGACCAGGAAAATCGATACCAGCACCCCGAGGGCGATGCCGGTCGCGAGGCGCCGCCCCACCGCGTTGCGGCGGACCGGCGCGATGTCCGTTGCAAGCCGGGCGATCAGGTCGTCGGTGTTCATCGGCCGCCTCCCTGAATGCGCATCATCAGTGATTTCAGGCCGCGATGCACTGACACCTTCACGTCGGACTCGCCGATCCCGTCTGCCTGGGCGGCTTCGGCGACGCTCAGGCCCTCGATGCGGGTCGCGCGGATCATCCGCGCCTGCTTGTCGGGCAACGTCTCCAGAAGATCGTCGATGTCCATCCGCGCACCTGATGCATCCTCGAAGCCTTCGGCAATCAGCACGTCCTCGAAATCCTCGATCGGCTGAAGCCGGCGCGAGCGGCGGAAATGGTCGATCATCTTGTACCGCGCGATCGCGAACAGCCATGCCGTGAAGACGCGGTCGCGATCATAAGTCGCGCGGCGCGTGTGCACGGCGATCAGCGTTTCCTGAACAAGATCCTCGATATCGTCCTCGCAACCATTCGCCCGACGGCGATAGAATCCGCGCAATAGCGGCGCGAGCAGACGCAATAGCGCAGCGTGGTCGCCGGCATCGCCGTCGAGCCCACTGATCATCAATCCGCGCAATTGTTCCTCGCTCGCCCGCATTCGCGCTCCCTGCAAGGATGTTCGTGGCAGACGCCATAAAGGTTACAGGAAGCTGCGTCGGCCGCGCTGAATATTTTCGCACCCATGCTGTAACCCGTCGCTCGGTCCCTGCGAATTGCTCGATGTGGCCAGGGCACCCGCCTCCTTCCCGGTCACCGCGCGGCACCGCTTTCGCCCCCAGGCGGGCCGCGCGACCCCGGAGGTACCGATACTCGAAGGAAGACTCATGCGTTCGACTCACGCCACCCTCGCCGCCACCCTCGCCCTCGCCGTCGCCGGCGCTGCCATCGCATCGCCTGCTGCCGCGCAGGCAAAGCCCGCGATGGAGAAATGCTATGGCGTTGCGCTCGCCGGCAAGAACGACTGCAAGGCCGGTGCCGGCACCAGCTGCGCCGGCACGTCCAAGGTCAACTATCAGGGCGATGCCTGGAAGCTGGTCAAGGCCGGCACCTGCGCATCGATCAAGACGCCCAAGGGCAATGGCTCGCTGACCCCCAGGGCCTGACCGCCTTCGGCCGGGGCACCCCCAATGCCCCGGCCGACGAACCCAGGAGAAGGAATCGCATGACCCCGTTGATCGCGCTTTACACGCGCCTCGTCGGCCGCGCCTCGGCGCTGGTGCCCGACGCCCTGCTGCTGCTCGTCGCGCGTCTCGGCATCGCTGCTGTGTTCTTCATGTCCGGCCGGACCAAGGTCGACGGCATCATCCATATCACTGACGGCACCTATGAGCTGTTCCGTACTGAATATGCCCTGCCGCTGGTTCCGCCCGAGATCGCCGCCGTTGCCGCGACCTGGTCCGAACATGTCTTCTCGATCCTGCTCGTCCTCGGCCTGTTCACGCGCTTCTCGGCGCTCGCCCTGTTCATGATGACGCTCACGATCGAGATTTTCGTCTATCCCGACGCCTGGCCCACGCATCTGAGCTGGGTTGCGATCCAGCTCCCCCTGATCTTCCGCGGTGGCGGCGCCTGGTCAATTGACGGGCTGCTGCGACGTGGCACCGGATAATGCTATCGAGCACTGGTCGCCGGCGGCTGGTGCCGGGTCGCCGATGACAGTCGTGGTGATCTGTGCGGTTTCCTGTGCGCCGAGCGGCACGGCGCCGAGCTGCACATATGCGAGCTCGCGGTGCGCCTCGACTGCCAGCGTCTCGGCATCGGGCGTCACCTCATGACAGTGACCATCCGGGCAGCGACGCGCCGCCGCGTCGAAGCGGTCACGCTGACGACCTTCAGCGACGTCGCCTGGAACGCGCCATTCTACGAGCGCCTGGGATTTCGCCGCCTGCCCCGCCGAAACATGGGTGGCCGGCTAAGCGCGATCCTCCGCAGCGAGGCGGAGGCCGGGCTACCGGCCCGGCGGCGATGCGCGATGCGCCTGATCCTGGCCCCGAACGACAAGGAGGTGGGAAATGGAGCGTGATCATCGCTTCCCGGTCACTGACGAGCCGGCTGCCGCCGACCTGTCCGAGCTCGACGACCGCATCAACGATTACAATACCGGCCGGACGGGAATTCGCGACGCCCGTTATCTGAGCATCATGCTGCGATCCGATGACGGCGAACTCTATGCCGGCCTGCACGGCCATAGCTGGGGCGGATGCTGTGAAATCAAGCTGTTGTGGATTGCGGATGAGCACCGCGGAAAAGGCCTCGGCTCACAGCTGTTGCGGTCGGCGGAGGTCGAAGCGATCCGGCGCGGATGCAGGCTGATCCTGCTTGCGACCCACAGTTTCCAGGCACCCGGCTTTTATGAACGCCACGGTTTCTCGCCTATCGCGACGGTGGAGGGGTACCCGGCGGAGCACGCCGAAATCTTCATGACGAAGCGGCTGTAGGGCTGAAAGATGAAGCGTATGACCATCGCGCGCGGTATGAACAGCGACACGCCATCGCGCCCGATCAAGGCTATCTCGCCCGCGGCGCTCCCTTCCCGGCGAAGCGCGATCGGCGCGATCGCGGTCGGCACCGCGCTCCTTCCCGGGGCGGGCAATTCGCTGGCACGCGGACCAATTGACGCGATCGCGTTCGACGCCTTCCCGATCTTCGATCCGCGCTCGGTCGCGCAGAAAGTGGTGGCTCTGGTGCCCGACCACGGCCTTCAGCTCGCGCAGGCATGGTCGACCAAATTGTTCGGCAATAGCTGGCTGTATGCGGCGGCCGGACAGTACGCCACCTTCGACGATGTCGCCGATAATGCCTTGCGCTATGCTGCGGAATCGCTCGGGTTGGACCTGTCCGCATCGGATCGGAAGATGCTGGTCGCGGCCTACTCCAGTCTCGAGGCCTGGCCGGACGTCAGGCCCGCCCTGGTGCGGTTGCGCGGTGCCGGCATCCGGCTCGCCTTTCTCTCCAATCTCGGAGAGGCGGCGCTTCGCGCCAACATGGCCCGCAATGGGCTGGACGCGCTGTTCGATCATGTCCTCAGCACTGATCGCGTGCGCGCGTTCAAGCCGTCCCCGGCCGCCTATGCGATGGCGCCGGAAGCATTCGGGTTGCCGAAATCGCGCATCGGCTTCGCCGCGTTCGGCGGTTGGGACGCGGCGGGCGCCGCCTGGTTCGGGTATCGCACGGCATGGGTCAATCGCCCCGGCGTGCCGTTCGAGCACCTCGGCCCCGAGCCGGCCGTCGTCGGATCTGATATGACGGCCGTCCTGCGGCTGGCGGCGCTGGCCTGACAGGCAAGAAGTGGGATCATCGATGCGTGTCCTGCTGGTCCCGGCTCATGCCGCCCACCAGTTTGAACGGGGCCATGGCACGTGCCGGTGCGGCTGCACTCGAAGCAGCCGGGCATGAGGTGATCGTGTCTGATCTCTACGCCATGGACTTCGACCCGGTTTCGGATCGGCGCAATTCGCGACTGTCGCCAACCGGGGCCGCCTGGGCCAGCAAGCCGAAGAGGCGTTTGCCAGCCGGCACAATGAAGGCCTTGGCTTCTGCCCCGAAGGCGGTGCGCAGAAAGTCACCGCCGATGGAGACGATAGCGTCGGTGGCAAGATAGTGCCGGAAGCCCCGGGCGGCGAAGGATGGTGGACGTAGGGGTCACCAGTCAAGCGACTTATCGCATTGATTGTACACGATAAAGTGTAAAATCGGCCTATCCGACACCACAAATGTTCCCACATTTCACTTGAGACCCGATGGCATGATTATATCCGTGCTGAGACGGCTTTAGGCGGGAAAGCCACGCGGGGCCTTTCGGGAATCGGTTAGCGATTCGAAAACTGGTCATTCATCGGGCAAAAATGGCCGGAGCTGTCCGCGAAGTCGTGCTGCGTCGGTTAGGGAACCCAACGGAGAACGTTTCGAGACCTAATCTTTCGGATGACGTTTTTCGCCTATGAACGTCGGTTCTCAGAGCAGATGGGGATCTGACCGCGAAACGTTATTCGTGTCGTACCATACCCGCCAATGCGCCCTTATCCACTGTCGCCACCGCCTGCCTCAGCGTGTCTGTGCTCGGCGCGCCACCCTCGGCCGAGATCATGAAACGCCCCGCCACCATCATCTGGTAGCTGCCGGTGCTGGACTGGTTGCTCCACTTCTCGGTTACCAATGAGCCGCCGACCATTTCGGACTTCTCATAGCCGGTTGCGGTATGCTTGCCGGATTGCGCCTCAAGCGCGCCGCCAGGCGCCGCGCTCGCGCCCATGTCGGTCACCGACAGGCGGAAGCTGTGGTTGCCGAGGGTGTAGCGGCCTCAGCGCGGTTGCCGCCGCTCCCACCAATGCTGCCGCCGCGGCGCTCGATGCGCTTCAAAGCGTCGAGCAACTCATGCGGCGTGATCGAGGCAATCGGGCGGTCCGCAATCCCCTTGAGCAGTTCGAGGAACCACCGTGCCTTCTTGATCGTCGCCGGAGACTTTCCCTCGCGCTCCATCTTCTGGATGAACTCCTCAGCCACCAGCTTGAAGGTCGTCTGCGCCGCGAGTTCGGCTTTCAATTTGCGTTGGCGCTTCTCTTCAACGGGGTCGATCCCGTCAATCAACTCGGCGCGAGCGATGTCGCGTTTCTTACGGGCCTGTTGCAAGGTGACATCCGGAAAGCTGCCGAGTGACAATTTCCGCTCGATGCCCAAGATTCGGTACCGAAAACGCCAGAGCAGCGCCCCGGACGGCTGAACCAGCAGAAAGAGGCCGTCGGAATCTGCAACCTTGAATGGACGCTTCGCTGGTTTCAGCGCCCGAATCTCCACAACCGTAAGCATGGGGCCACACCTCCCGGACTGCTCGTGGCCCCCGGTTTCGTGGTCCCTTTTGAGTGGGCCACAGCGGAACAAAATGAGATTTCTTGGGACCAGCGAGAGGCAGTTTACCGCAGATTTCTGCGGTTTTCTAGGGGCGTTCTTGTTATGGACTGGTGCCGCTTACAGGACTCGAACCTGTGACCCCCGCATTACGAATGCGATGCTCTACCAACTGAGCTAAAGCGGCATATCCGCAATCGCCCGGACCGGGCGTTCGCGAAGGCGCGGCGATTATCAGGCAATGCGGCGCCTGACAAGCACGGGCATCAACCGCCAAACTCTTTACGCATCGTTTACCACACGCGGTGCAGAACAGGCCCGTAACGGGTCCCCCCGGCCCATCGAAGGTGGTGTAATGGATAACGTTCGCGGTTTCGAGGACGAACGAATCGACGGCGATCTTGGCACCGCCGAAAGCGGCGTCGACGAGGCACGGGTCGATATCGGCGCCGATGAGCGGCGTATGCACGCCCGCGCCTATAATTACTGGGTCTCGCTGCTGCACGGCCGCGCCTATCCCTCGATCGAGGATCTCGATCCGGCCAACATCACCGATTTCGGGCCGTACAGCGTGCTGCTCGATTTCTCGGAAGGGATCGAGGATCCGGCGATCGCCTTTCTCGGCAGGGCGCTGCGCGAGGAATGCGGGCTCGACCATTCGGTCTCGCTCATCTCGCAGGTGCCGGGCCGGTCGCTGCTGTCGCGGCTGACCGACCATTATCTCCAGATCATCGCCAACCGCGCGCCGATCGGCTTCGAGGCCGAGTTCGTCGCCTCGGGCGGCACCAACACGCTCTACCGCGGCATCCTGATGCCCTTCTCCTCCGACGACGACCAGATCGACTTCATCTACGGCGTGATCAACTGGAAGGAGCTGGTCGACCCGGCGATCCAGGCGACGCTCGATGCCGAAGTCGATGCGAGCGTCCGCACCGCGCCCCAGCCGGCCATCGCGACCGCGCCCGCCTGGGCTGACGGCCCCGGCCATGATCTCGGCGCGGGCGATGCCGGGGAGGAAATCTACGAGCTCGACGCGCTGGCCGAGCTCGAGGCAGAAGGCGAGATCGTCGCCGCGCGCGATCCGCTGCCCACCGGCAGCCTGACCGACCAGCTGATGCTCGCGCAGCAGACCGCCGCCGCGGTGCGCGCGGCCGATACGCGGACCCGCACGACGCTCTACCGCGCGCTTGCCCGCGCCCATGATTTCGCCGCCGCGGCCGATGCCGATCCGCACGGCTATGAGGCGCTGCTCGAGCATGCCGGCATCACGCTCCAGCTGCGCGCGCCGATGACGCCGATCGTGAAGCTCGTGTTCGGCGCCGATTACGACAAGACCCGGCTCACCGAATATGCCGCCGTGCTCTCGCATGCCCGCCGGATCGGCGTGGCGGCGGGGGGCCTGCATGATTTCCTCGAAGGCTATGACGGCGGCATCAAGGGCATCGTCAAGGCCGAGCGCGACGCGAAGCGGCCGGCCGCGGCAACGCCCCCGGCCGACGCGCACGCGATCCTCGATGCGCGGCCGGCGCTGGCGAGCCTCGAGATCGATACCGGCCTGCCCGCCGGCGACTATGTCGTGCTGCTCGCGCGCGCCGACGGCCATGGCATGCTCGACGTGGTTGCCGCCGTCGCCGGCGACCAGGCGCTGACCCAGCGGGCGATGAAGCTGGCCGCCGACTGAGGCGGCGCCACCCGCCCCGATCCGCCTCCGTAACAAATTCTGGCGGGGCAACGCCCGGCCTGATATCCTCCCCCCACCGTTTTCCGGGAGGGGGGCAAGCGACATGGCGACAGCATTTGGCGGCAATATCGGCGGCGGCGCGAATGGCGGGCTGACCAGCTCGGCCGGGCGCGACCGCAGTTTCTTCCTGATCATGGCGCTCGTGATCGCGGCGACGGTGGTGAGCGGCTTCACGCTTCAGTTCGTCGCCGGCCGATCGAGCCTCGCCTCGCCCTGGTGGGTGCATGTCCATGGCCTCACCTTCATGGGCTGGCTGCTGATCTATCTCGCGCAGAACCTCCTGGTGTGGCGCGGCGACGTGGCGGCGCACCGCAGGCTCGGCCGGTTCGCCGCCTTTTATGTCGGCTGGATGGTGCTGGTCGGGCTGAGCGTGAACACGCTTTCCGCGATCAACCACCGCATCCCGCCGGTGTTCGAGCCGAACGTCTTCCTCGTGATGGACTGGATGACGGTGCTGACCTTCGCCGGGCTGACCTGGGCCGGCGTGCGCAACCGCAACCGGACCGACTGGCACCGCCGGCTGATGCTGTGCGGCGCGATCATCGTGATGACGCCGGGCGTCGGCCGGCTGCTGCCGCTGCCGCTGCTCGGCACCTGGATCATCTGGACGATCTGGGCGGTGATGCTCGTCTATGTGAGCGCCGCGATGATCTATGACGTGGCGACGCGCGGCCGGGTGCACCCGGCCTATTTCTGGGGCTTCGGCACGATCACCCTGGCGATCGCGCTGATCCGCCCCCTCGCCTTCACCGCGCCGATGCTCGCGCTGACGGCGAAGCTGATGGGGTGAGCGCGGGGGCCGCGGCTGAATGCCCCCGGCGCGTTTTTTCCCGAATTCCGCGGGCCGGGTAACCCGGCTGTAACATCGCGGCCCGAAGGGCTTGGCCAAAGCAAAAAAAGGAGAGGCCAGACCCATGGGAGCCTTGAATGTTCGGCCGAAGCCTCGTCCTCCGCTTGATGCTCCCGCTCGTCCTGATGATGGCGCTGGTGATCGGCACCGCCTGGCTCGAGCGCAGCGCGCGCTACCGGATCGCCGCCGCGCAGGACGGCGTCGAGGCGCAGGTCACCCGCATGCTGATGCTCGCCGAGCTCCGCTCGACCAGCCGCGCCCTGCAGCGCGACGCGCTCAACCTCGCCACTGAGCCCGGCGGCCCCGCGCTCGAGGAGATCGGCGACCGCTTCAACCGCCGCCACCGCGCGTTCATTGACGAGATGGCCGCGCTGGCGAAACTCCCGGGCCGCCCCGGCCCCGATTATTTCGAAACCCAGCGCGAGGTGCTGAAGCAGCTCGCCGCCGTCCGCGACGCCGCCGCGACTGACCGCGCCCATGCCCTGCTCCTGTTCCGCAAGCAGGTCCGCCCCGCCGAGCGCCGCGGCTCGGCCATCGCCGACGCGCTGATCAAGGCCGACCAGGCCCGCATCGCCACGCTGCACGACGAGGTCCAGGCGCTCGAGACCCTGTCGGACCGCCAGGTTCTCCAGGTCTCGGCCCTGCTCTCGATCGCCGCGCTCGCCATCGCGCTCTACATCACCTTCCGCACCGTGCTCCAGCCGCTGAACGAGATCCGCGCCGCGATGGAGAAGCTCGCGGCCGGCGATGCCGATCTCGCCGTGCCCCATGCCGGCCGCGCCGACGCGATCGGCGTGATGGCCCGCTCGATCGAGATCTTCCGCGGCGCCGCGCGCGAGCGCGACGCGCTGCTCCGCCAGGGCGCAGAGGCCCATGCCGCGATCGCCGAGCAGGAGCGGCGCGCCGAGAAGCGCCGCCGCGAGGCCGAGGCGGCCGACGCCCAGCGCGCCGCGCTCGACACGCAGCGCCGGCACCTGCTCCATGATCTCGCCGCCAAGATCGACACCAGCATGTCGGCGGTCAACGAGAAGCTGCGCGCCTCGGTCGAGCGCCTCACCCGCTCGGCCGACGAGGTGGCGCGCCACGCGGTCGATGCCGGGCGCAAGGCAAGCCTCACCACCGGCGCCGCGGAAAAGGTGACGCGGGATCTGGAGGCGGTCTTTTCCAATGGCGGCGAGCTGGCCGAAGTGGTCGACGGCCTGCGCGGCGAGACCCAGGTCGCGGCCGAGGCGATCCGCACCGCGGCGACCCGCTCGCGCGCGGCGGCGGCGCAGGTCGCGATGCTCGCGGAAAAGGCCGATCAGGTCGCCGCGATGGCCGAGCTGATCCGCAGCGTCGCCCAGAAGACCACCCTGCTCGCGCTCAACGCGACGATCGAGGCGGCGCGGGTCGGCGATGCCGGCTCGGGCTTCGCGGTGGTCGCCTCGGAGATGAAGAACCTCGCGAAGCAGACCTCGGCGGCGACGGTCGAGGTGGACGGCCAGGTCGAGAGCATCCGCTCGGCCGCGGTCGACGCCGGCACCGCGCTTGCCTCGATCGACGAGGCGATCGGCCAGATCGAGCGCCATGCCGGCCTGGTCGCGAGCGCGGTCGAGCAGCAGGGCGGCGCGAGCGATGCGATCCGCAAGGGCATGGCGCTCGCGCTCGATCAGCTCGCCACGGTCGGCACCCATATGCTCAACCTGGGCGAGACGGCCGAGAGCACCGGCGTGGTCGCCGGCGCGCTCGAGGCCGAGGCGACCCGGCTCGGCGCCGATGCCGAGATGGTCGACAGCGCGCTCCGCCGGGTGATCGGCGACTTGCGCGCGGCGTGAGCGCGCGCGCTCTTCACCAGGTGCGGGGTTTGGGGGGTGGGGGCGCGCGTCTACGCGCTCAACAGGACTCGTCGCCAAGATCGTGTGCAGCTTCCGGCGCACAAACGATCCAGTGCCGCATGGTTAGGCCACGAGCGTTAAATCTGATCCGTTCGTCCTGAGTAGCCATCGAGTAGCCGCGTAGCGGCGTATCGAGAGGGCGTATCGAAGGACAGGCCCCGAGCGACAACCTGTCCTTCGATAGGATCCAATCCTGTTCCATCCTGATCGCGAGATCACCCCACCCCCTCACCCCCGCTGCGGCAGATCAGCCTCGGCCCCCCGCGCCAGCGCATCCACCTCTTCGGGCGTCAGCGCATAGTCCGGAACATAGGCCAGCCCGATCCGCTGGAGATCGGCCGCTTTCCCGATCACCAGCCGGTCGCCGGGCCCGAATGCGCGCGCCACCAGCGCGCTCAGCGCCGCGGCCGCCCCGGGCGACCGGCCGGTCGGCAGCAGCGAGATATCGGCGATATACTCCCCGATCGCGACCCACATATGGCCATCCCAGTCGAGATCGGTCCGCAGGAACGGCATATGCGTTTCAGGGAAGGACCGTGCCGTCCCGAACACCCGGACAGTATCGGCATAGAGCGTGCCGGCGATCAGATAGGCCGGCGCCTCGACCGCCGAGCGGAGCGCGACCGCATAGACGGCGCTCATCGCGCAACAGGCGCGCGGGACCGGGGGGAAGCGCTCCATCAGCGCGATGCCGGTCTCGGCAAGGGCCGCGCGGCCGGCGGGCGACAGGGTGCAGGCAGCGAAGGCGGTTGCGGCTTCGGGGGAGTGGGTCGCGGCGATGAGGTCGGGGAGTGTGGGCATCGGACACCTCGCGGAGGCGGGGTGATAGCGGGGAATGGGCGTGGAGTCGTTTATGGGGTGCGTTGAGGGGGGCTTAAGGGTGTTTCGTCCCCAACCTCTCCCCTCAATGTTCCAGCCGTCCAATTTCAAGATGTTGCTCGATTTGCCTTTAGTCCGATTCGCATGCAAGTTCCCGCTCATAAATATGCAGGGGGGAAAATAACATGGACTTGGCGACACGTCTTACTGAGCTCGCCGCGAAAACGCAGCAGCATCGGGAGGTACTGCTAACTGAACAGGCCGCCAAAACGGCCCTTGTCATGCCGTTCATAAACCTTCTGGGCTACGACGTATTTAACCCGTCCGAGGTGATACCGGAATACATAGCCGACGTCGGAACGAAGAAGGGTGAAAAGGTCGATTACGCCATTTGTATAGAAGGCAAATTGTCCATCTTGATTGAGTGCAAGCCATCCACGGGAGATCTTACGATCAACCATGCCTCGCAATTATTTCGCTATTTCAGTGTGACGGATGCCAGGCTTGCGATCCTAACCAACGGCGTAGTCTACAAGTTCTTTTCCGACTTAGACCAACCGAACAAGATGGACACGCAGCCATTTTTCACACTGAGCTTAGATGCCGTTCGCAAGTCCGACGTGCGCATTCTCGAAAGCTTCACCAAGGCTGGTTTTGACATCGACGCGATCGTGCGCGAGGCATCCAACCTGAAACTGGAATCGCTGGTCAGGAAAGAACTAGAACGCGAGATGGCGACCGCGTCGGAAGAGTTTGCAAGGTTAGTCGCTAAACGGGTTTATTCGGGGCAGGTCACGTCCCAGGTCAAAGACAATTTTATGCGCCTGATCGCCAATTCGTTTTCAGCGATCGTTCGCGATCATGTGAACGATCGGCTGACCTCTGCCCTGAATGCCTCGGCCGTTCCCGAGCATGACGAGGGCTCAGCACCCTCGGCGGAAGAGGTCATCACAACCGAGGAGGAGGTTAGCGGCTTCCGGATCGTCCAAGCCATTGCGTCCAAGCTGGTCGATCCCAAACGCATCGCGATGCGCGATGCGAAATCCTATTGCGCAGTCCTGTTGGATGACAACAACCGCAAGTCGTTGGCACGACTGCACTTCAATGGCCTGACAACGAAATATGTTGGCACATTCGATGGGCAGGTCGAGACACGCAATCTGATCAGCGACCTGACCGATATCTATAAATTTGCTCCGCAATTGGAAGCCCGTATCAAAGAGCTTGAGAGCAAAAAGGCCACCTGAAGGCTGGTCAGCGCCTGAATCCTGCCTCTGCAAGAATCATATCAGGCGCATTCGGCGCCACAGAGAAGTATCGAAAGGGTCTTACCCCGTGCATGAAGAAGAGCCGCCTGTGGACGGTGGCGAGTACAGGAACGACAGCGCACAACCAGGTTCGGCTCGCTCAATCCAGAAGCTGTTCGATGACACGCGCAAGCGATTGGTTGAAACTGGCACGCGCAATCGACTTGTGCATGTCAACCGGGCCAACACACGCGGCAACGTCGTCAATATCGTCAATGAGCGATCAGATGATGTCTGGACGATCCTGTCATCGGGTAAAGCCATGCGTTTTCGCGCGCTCGGTCGTGACGTGCGCAGGGGCGATGAAGCATCTGAAATTGTCTTGGCGAACGAGGCGGACGAGGATGTTGAAATCGACCGTTACACCGACAATCAGCTGGAAACGCGGCTAGGGCCGGATGGACTTGCCAAAAAGCTGCTCAAAATCGCACGGGAAGCCAAGACGGCGGAGGAAGAGCAAGGCGTCAACATTCTCTATCTGGCGCTGGGCTTCCTTACTTGGTTCGAAGACTCCACATCAGCCGTCGCAAGAGAGGCTCCTCTCATATTGCTCCCGGTCGAACTGGTGCGTAACGCTCGCACGTCAACTTATGATCTGCGACTACGGGATGAGGATCTAATAACCAATCTGCCGCTTCAGCAGCGGTTGGTCGAGGACTTCGGACTCAAGCTTCCGCCGGTAGATGTCGGGGAGAGTTGGAGTCCATCCGATTATTATGCAGATGTCGAAGCCATCATCGCGGATCGTGCACGGTGGAAAATCGACCGTGACGCGATGCAGCTAGGATTCTTTTCCTTCTCCAAACTGCTGATGTATCTCGATCTCGCGCTCGATGCCTGGCCGAACGACGCGCTTGAAGGACATGCGCTGACACGCGGGCTGCTTTATGAGGGCTTCGGCACCGAGCAGCCATTGTTCGGGCCTGATGACCGCCTTGATGACATTCTGCCCCCCGACAAAATGTTTCATGTAGTCGATGCCGATTCCAGTCAGGCCCGCGTAATCGAGGAGGTGCGTGCGGGGCGGAATCTGGTAGTTCAAGGGCCGCCGGGGACTGGCAAGAGTCAAACGATCACTAATATCGTCGCCGCGGCCGCAAAGGAGGGAAAGACCGTCCTGTTCGTTGCTGAGAAAATGGCGGCACTGTCAGTGGTCCACGATCGTCTGGTTAAGGTCGGACTGCGCGACGTTTGTCTCGAATTGCATTCAAAATCAGCCAACAAAAAGATAGTGCTGGCGGAGGTTGCACGCACACTCGGCGCCGCCCAGGCAGTGCCGGCCATGCCTCACGCTCCCGTCGCGCTTACCGAGACAAGGGACCGCCTAAATCGGATCGCAGATGCCCTGCACACGCCGATCGCGGCTACGGGCGAGACACCTTTCTCTGTCCTTGCGCGCCAGGCCCGGTACATTGGGATGGATGCGCCTGCTCCGATGCTTGACGCTGACGTGCTGATGACCATGACGCAGGCGCAAGAGCGATCTCTTGCCGATGATCTTATGGAGTTCGGCAGCCTACTGAAGAGTCTTGGTGCACTGCGATCGCACCCGTTCTGGGGCGTTGGCGCGCTTGAGCTGCAGCCGGTCGAACTTTCGCGGCTGAAGGGCGACCTAGCGACGGCAACAGAAACGGCGCGAGTTCTGCGAAACGCCCTGGACGCTCCACTGAAAGGGATGCGGTTGCCGTTGGCGCGATCGCTATCCGCCGTTCCGGCGGTTGCCGATACGATGCGGGATCTAACGGACCTTCCCAGAGGTGAAGAAGCTCTTGCAAACGCGATTTTCCACGTCTCCGATCCTGCTCGGCTTAGTGAAGCGCTGGATACCGCTCTCGCTTGGCGCCAAGCACGTGATGTCGAAAATGCCGCGTTTGTGGAATCCGCGTTCGACGACGATGTCATTTCGATACGCGCACCACTGGCTGCCGGAAGCGGATCCTTGTTCGCGCGATGGGGACCCGCATATCGCCGTGCTTCGCGCCAGCTCGGCGGCATGCTGCGCGGCGCCGTGCCCAAGGCGGCGGCGGATCGGGTCGGCATGGTTGATCGCCTCCTCGAAGTGAAGCGCCTGCGTGCCCGGTGGGGCGATGATGAGGCATTTATGAACGCGGCGCTTGGTGAGATTTGGCGCGGCGAGAGGACTGATTTCGCGCGTGTCGCTAGAACGGCCCGGTGGGTATCCAGCGCACGCGACGTTCCGCTGAAGATCGATAGCGAACTTGCTCTCGCATTAGGTTCGGATGAGCCGAGGCTTCAGGTGATGATCGATGAGCTGAGGCGCCAAGCACCACCGGCCCGAAGTTCCATCGATCGTGTGTCCGATGTTTTACAGCTTGATCCCGAAGTGTTTGACGGCGGCACGGATGGCGTAGATCTGGTAGATATTATCGCGCGTTTCTCGGCAATGGCGGATTCCGTGGATCGCTATGCCGAATGGGCACAGTTGCGCAGGTTGGAGAAGCGACTGGCAGTCGGCGGTCTGGAAGCACTAGCCACGAGAGTTGCCAGCGGCGCGCTGGACGGTAGTGCCGCCGTCATCGAGATGAAGTTCGCACGCGCCGAACGGTTATGGAAGGAGGCCATCGCGACATGGCCGGAACTCAGAGAGATCAGCACATTAGATCGACACGCGCTGTCACGGGAATTTGCTAACCTTGAGCGTTCGCGACTGAAGGAGAATGTGACAACGATTCTTGCGGGGCATTTGTCGCAAGTGCCACAGGGTGCGCTAGGCGAAATGAAAGTCGTCCGGGGAGAAATCGGCAAAAAGCGTGCGCACATTGCGTTAAGGCGGTTGTTCGAACAAGCGCCTGCGGCTCTTCAGAGAATCAAGCCGGTAATGCTAATGAGCCCGATTTCGGTAGCGCAATATCTGACGCCGGGACGGCTCAGTTTCGACCTTTTGGTTATTGATGAGGCGAGCCAGGTGCGTCCAGAAGATGCCCTCGGCGCCATCGCACGGGCCCGACAGATCGTTGTCGTAGGTGACCAGAAGCAATTGCCTCCCTCATCGTTCTTCGACCGGCTGATCGCCGACGACGGTGAGAGTGAGGACGAGGCAGAGGAGGGCGAAGAGAATCTGCTAGGCGGGGCCGCCGCCTTGGGAACACTCGAGAGCATCCTGTCGCTATGTGAGGCGCGCGGCCTCTCCTCCCGTATGCTGCAGTGGCACTATCGATCGCGCGATCCTTCGCTGATCCGGGTCTCCAATCGCGAATTTTATGAGGATGGGCTGATCCTACCGCCCTCGCCATTGCAGGAAGATCCCGCTTACGGGCTGATCTTCACCAAAGTCGATGGTGTGTATGACAAGGGAGGCAAGCGGGACAATCGGAAGGAGGGCGAGGCCATTGTCAGCCGCATTGCCGAGCATGCTCGTTTACACCCCGATCTGTCATTGGGTGTTGTGACCTTCTCCTCCGCGCAGAAAAACACGATTACGGAGTTGCTTGAACTGGCGCGGCGCACCGACAGCGCGCTCGATACATTTCTTCGCGAAGGGCAGTCGGAAGACCTGTTCGTGAAGAATATCGAGAACGTGCAAGGTGACGAGCGGGACGTCATCCTCGTAAGTGTCGGGTACGGTCCGACGATCGCCGGCGGGCGGTTGACCAGCATGACGTTTGGGCCGGTCAACGGTGAGGGTGGAGAGCGGCGACTGAACGTGCTTTTCACTCGCGCCCGGATCAGGTGCGAAGTGTTCGCTTCCTTCGATCCCGGCGATATCGATGCCAGCCGAGTCTCGCGGGAGGGGCCTCGTATCCTTCGGCGATTCCTGGAGTTCGCCAAATCTGGCAAGCTGGACGACGCGGTCATCACTGGCGAACCGGCAGATACGCCGTTCGAGGAGGATGTTGCCGATGTTATTCGGTCGTTCGGCTTCCTTGCGGATCCTCAGGTCGGGTCAGCTGGCTTTCGTATAGATCTCGGCGTACGTCACCCCGACAAACTAGGAACCTACCTGCTAGCCGTCGAATGCGACGGTGCCACCTATCACTCCGCTTTGTGGGCTCGCGAGCGTGACCGGCTACGTCAGGACGTGCTTGAACATCTTGGTTGGCGCTTCCATCGCATCTGGAGCACCGATTGGTTTTATAACCGTCGGACGGAAATCGAACGATTGCGAGCAGCTCTCGTCGAAGCGCATAGCGACAAGGCTGGCGTTCGGATTTCAGGAGCGAATACGGCGCGTGTGATCCAGGATGATGCCGCTGCCCCAGCCGTCGAAGCCTTTGTTGTGCCGCCAACAATCGAGCGAAAAATGCCGGTCTATCTCCGTGCATATTTTCCGGTGAGCAGCCATCTGGAACCGCATGAAGTGTCGATGTCGACATTGGGCCCGTTGGCGCTGCGAATCGTCGAGATCGAAGGCCCAATTTGTACAGACGAAGTTGCGCGCCGTATTGCTGCTTGTTTCGGCCGGGAAAAGGCTGGCCGGCGTATTCTGGCAGCTGCTCGTCACGCCTTAATCGGTCAGGCCCGCCTTATATCCGACTTGCACAACGACGGCGATTTCTGGTTCACCTCCTCGCAAAAAGCCGATCCCCCGGTGCGCGACCGCAGCGATGAATATGGCGCGACAATCAAAGCTGATGCGATCTCAATGCTGGAAATTCGAGCTGCTTTGGCGATCGCTCGCGGCGATAACGCCGGCGGGGCCGACGCTGATTTAGTGCGTTCTGCGGCGCGATTGCTCGGTTTCCGCCGCGTCGGGTCTGATCTCCAAGCGCGGCTCATGCAAGGGTTGGCAGACTGTTTGGCTTGAGCGATGACCCGGTGATCGCGCGCTTCACGTGGCGTGTACTCGGCGACCCGCAGACTGCGTTGCAGCGGCAGCGCATCCAGTGACGGCAGGTATCGCAAGCGAGGCCGCATACTATGAAGATCGTCAGCCGAGCGAGCCCGCGATCTCCTCCACCGGCAAATACAGTGTCCGGCTCCCTGCGGGAAACAGGTGGAAGCCAAAGCGCAGATAAAAGGCAACGGCGTCGTCATCGATTGCATGCACCATCAACATGCGGACACCGACGGATTGCGCGATATCCAACGTGCGCTGCAACGCCTGACGCAGCAGAGCAGTGCCGAGGCCCACGCCTGCGTGGCGGCGATCCACCGCCAGCCGCCCAAGCACCATCACCGGCACTGGATTCGGCAGGTTGTGGCGATATTTGCCGCGTATCTCGCTCAGCGCCACGCCGCCCGTCGCGAGCGAATAATAAGCGACCACCGCGCCGGCCTGAGGCCCGCTCTTGGCGACGACGACATAGGTACGCGAAGCCCGCCCCTCATTGTCGAGCGCGCGGGTGCGAAGCCAGGTATCGAGTGGCGGCTTCCCGCTGTTGAAGCCGTCCAGCCGGTGTTCGGCCGCGATCGGCGCCGGCTCTGCATAGCGGGGTTGCGAGGCGCGGGACGTCACGCGCGCGCTATCGCTTCGGCTTTCCCTATTCCCACGGCGCCTTGCTCGCCATCAGCGCGCGCAGCGCCGCATTCGGCCTGGGCGGCTTCGCCAGCGCTTCGGCCAGGGCCCGGCTCTGCTCGGGATCGAGGGTGAACACCCGCTGATCGAGCAGCACGTCGACGGCATGGAGACGCGCGCTCTCCACCATGAATTCGGTGCGCGACTTGCCTTGCGACGCCGCGGCCGAATCGATCAGGTCGCGCGTGCGGGCGGGCAGACGCATGGTGATGGTGGTATCCGACTTGGGGCGGTCGGCGGCGCTGGCCATTGCTCTACTCCTCTGGAGAAAAATAGGTTGAGGTAATTACATTGTCAATACATCGTGCCGCACTGTCGGCTTGTATGATGCCACCACTAAAGGCACGGTAGGGGCCCGATGGCCCGAGTGAAGAAGCGCTAATATACTTATTTATAATGATATTTTCTAATCCATCGCCCCGCCCAAAATGTCAGCAACCCTCATGACATTCCCAACACCCACCCCGTTCCGCTCCCCACCCCAACCGTCGATTCAACCGCAACCCAACCCGCGCTATCCGCAGCGCCATGATCTACGAACCCGCCTTTGCCGATCAGGCCCGCCACCTCTGCCGCCTCGGCGCCACTGACGAGGAACTCGCCGAGCATTTCGAGGTCTGCGTCCGCACCATTTATCGCTGGCGCAACACCCATGAGGAATTCGCCGAGGCAGTCGTCGCCGGCAAGGAGCACGCGGATTCCCGCGTCGAACGCGCTCTCTATTCCCGCGCCGTCGGCTGCAGCGTCGAGCGCGTGAAGATCTTCAAGCATGCCGGCGATCCCGATCCGGTCTATGCGCCCTATCGCCTCCATCTCCCGCCCGATGCCAATGCCGCGCTGCAATGGCTCCGCGTCCGCCAGCCGAAGAAGTGGCGCGCCACCGAGGAGGAGAAGGACGATCCCGGCGTCATCGCGATGTTCGAAAAGGCGATCGCCCGCGTCTCCGATCCCAACTCGCCCTTCGCGCGGTCCCGCCCCGCCGGCGCGCCGCCCGGCAATGATAGCGCCCCCGTCCCCGCCCCGGTGCCCGCCCCCGTCTACGTCAAGGCGCATCTGCGCGCGCCGCGCCATGGGTGAGGGGTCCTTCCCCGAGCACTGGGTCAATCTCCTGCTGGGCTGCGCGCATGATCCGCTTCGCTACACCGGCCTCGTCTTCCCCTGGGGCGATGGCGTGCTGCGGGGTGTCGCCGGCCCGCGCGCCTGGCAGCGCGAGGTGATGAAAACGATCGGCGCCCATCTCTCCGACCCCGCCACGCGCTTCACTCCCTGCCGCATCGCCCGCGCTTCGGGCCACGGCATCGGCAAATCGGCGCTGATCGCGATGCTGGTGAAATGGGGGCTCGATACCGGCGTCGACACCCGAATCGTCATCACCGCCAATACCGAGAGCCAGCTGCTCACCAAGACAGCGCCCGAGATCGCGAAATGGCACAATCTCTCGCTGACCAGGGACTGGTTCCGCGCGACCGCGACCTCGCTCGTCTCCACCGAGCCCGGGCATGATCGCGGCTGGCGCGCCGATCTCGTCACCTGGAGCGTCGCCAATACCGAGGCGTTCGCCGGCCTGCACAACCAGGGCAAGCGAATCATCCTGGTGTTCGACGAGGCATCGGGCATCGCGGCGAAAGTGTGGGAGGTGGCGCTGGGCGCGCTCACTGATGCCGAGACCGAGATCATCTTCCTCGCCTTCGGCAACCCCACGCATAATACGGGGCCTTTCCGCGAATGTTTCGGGCGGCACCGGCATTTGTGGAATGCGGGGCAGATCGACAGCCGGCGGGTCGAGGGGGTGAACAGCGCCTATCTCGACGAGCTGGTCGCGACCTATGGCGAAGACAGCGACATCGTCCGCGTGCGGGTGCGCGGGCAATTCCCCAGCGCCTCGTCGATGCAGTTCATCGAGAGCTCGCTGGTCGAGGCGGCGCGGGCGCGGCCGGCCAATGCGCTGCCGGACGAGCCGGTGATCTTCGGGCTCGATTGCGCGCGCTTCGGCGACGATCGCTCAGTGCTGGCGATCCGCCGCGGGCGGGATGCGCGCTCGCGGCCGTGGCAGAGCTGGCATCATCTCGATTCGATGACCCTGGCGGGCGATGTCGCGCTCGCGGCGCAGAAGTGGCGGCCCGATGCGATCTTCGTCGATGCCGGGAATATCGGCGCCGGCGTGGTCGATCGGCTGCGGCAACTGGGCGTCGGGAATGTGCATGAAGTGTGGTTCGGCAGCACCGGGCAGGATGCGCTGTGGGCCGGCGATGTGCGGGTGAAGACGGCCAACAAGCGCTCCGAGATGTGGACTCATCTGCGCGGCTGGCTGCCGGGCGCGACCATCCCGGATTCGGATGTGCTGGCGGCTGACCTGACCGGCGTCGAATATGGCTATGCGGCCGACCAGGTCTCGATCCTGCTCGAGAAGAAGGAGCATATGAAGCGGCGCGGCCTCGCCTCGCCCGATTGGGGCGATGCGCTGGCGCTGACCTTCGCCGAGCCGGTGATGCCCAGGGTGAATGGCTGGCCGGCCGACTGGCAGCCCCAGCCGAGCGTGCGCAAGCTGACGGCGCGCGAGGAATGGTACGAGACCTACAAGGATCTCGGGGTGGAGATGTGAGGGGCTGAACGAGCGGGCGGGAGGGAGGGAAAACCCGCCAACCATATGCGATTCCTATGCCGATCGCCGGGTTTCGCTCTCGATCCGAAACGGGCGCTACGGCCATGTTCGTCCTTTGCCGGGTTGCGGCGAAAGGACGGGTGATGAAACGGGTTCGGACGGCCGGCGCTGGGCTGGTCGCGGTGAGCGTGGTGGCGATCGGGCTGTTGCAGGCGATGCTGGCGGCGGCGCCGCTGCGCCACCAGGCGACGCCGGTCGAGCTGCTGCTCGCGCTGGTGGCGGTGCTCGCGGGGATGTGCGGCATGGCGATGCTGATCGAGGGCGCGGCGGTCTTCGGCGAGGACCAGGGCCCGCGGCGGGGGTGAGCGGCTACTCTCCTTCTCCCCTTGTGAGAGGGACGCATCCACACATTGTGCGGCGCCCTTCTTCCCCTCTCCTTTTAGGAGAGGGGCAAGCTGCGAAGCAGCGCGGGGTGAGGTTGAGTGCGAGACGATTATACTGGTCACCCTCACCCGACCTCGCTGCGCTCGGCCACCCTCTCCCGCTGGGAGAGGGAATAGGGGAGAAGGAATAGCCGGCGCGGGAAGCGTTGTGCGCCGCAGCAAAAGCCTTCGCACCCGCCACAAGCCTTGAGCTCGGCAATCCCCCGGCGCATAGGGCGGGCATGGCTAGAACGACGTTGAAATCGCTGTCGGATGCGCTCGCCGCCCGACTGACCAAGGGCGCACTTCCGGGGGAATTGCAGGGCTTCGGCAAGAAGGAACAGGCGGAGGCAGCCGCCTTCATGGCCGCCACCGCGGGAACGCGGCCGGCGGGCGCGCCGGTGCTGGCGCTCGAGCCGATGCCCGCGACCGACCCGAGGCGGCGGATGCGGCTCGCGATCGTCAATGACGACATGCCCTTCCTGGTCGATTCAATCGCAGCGACAATTGGTGCACATGGCATCAGCGTCGATCGGATCATCCACCCGGTGCTGTGCGTCACCCGCGGGCCGGACGGGGCGCTCACCGCGGTCGGGGAAGCGGGCGCGCCCGAATCGATGATCTATATCGAGATGGAGCGCGCCGATGCCCGCGAGCGCAAGGAGCTGGTCGCGGCGATCGAGCGCAATCTCGCCGATGTCCGCTCGGCGGTCTCCGACTGGCAGGCGCTGCAGGATGTGATGGCGGCCGATGCCGGGGCGCTCGGCACGACCGAGGGCGCCGCGCTGCTGCGCTGGTTCCTCGATCGCAACTTCACCCTGCTCGGCCATGAGACCTGGCGCGAGGGCAAGAGCGAGGCGCCGCTCGGCATTGCGCGCCATGCCCATGCCGTGCCGATCCTGGCCGAGGCGTCGCGGGCGCTCGCGATTGCCTGGTTCGAAAAGGGCGGCGAGGCGCCGCTGCTGCTCAAGTCGAACCAGATTTCGGGCGTTCACCGGCAGGTGCCGCTCGATCTCGCGCTGGTGCCGATCCGCCCAAGAGAGAAGGGCTCGAAGAAGATCACCGGGCTCTCGATCCATGCCGGCTTGTGGACCAGCGCCGCGCTGAGTTCGCCGCCCGAGGATGTGCCGGTGCTGCGCGCGCGGCTGGCGGCGCTCGAGGCGAAGTTCGGCTTCGATCCGGCGAGCCATGCGGGCAAGGCGCTCACCCATGCGCTGACCGCCTTGCCGCATGATCTCGTCACTGCGTTCGCGGCCGAAGCGCTCGAAGAGGTCGCGCTGACCGCAATGTCGCTGGCCGACCGGCCGCGGCCCAAACTGGTCCTGGTGCGCTCGATCCTCGGGCGGCATCTGTTCGCCTTCGTCTGGCTGCCGCGCGATGACCTCAGCACGGCGCGGCGGATCGCGATCGGCGACATGCTGGCCGAGGCGGCGAACGGCACGGTGCTCAACTGGTCGATCGCGATGGAAGACGGCGTGGTGGCGCAGATCCGCTACACGATCGACCTGCGCGGCGCGGGCACGATGCCCGATGCGGCGGCGCTCGACGCGCGGATCGCGCGGATGGTGCGCGGCTGGGTGCCCGCGGTCGAGGCGGCGCTGGCCGAGGGGCTCGAGCCGGCGCGGGCGGCGCGGCTCGCGCTGCGCCATGCGGCGACCTTTCCGCCGGCCTACCGCACCGGCAACAGCGCCGACGAGGCGGCGCGCGACATCCTGCGGCTGTGCCGGCTGGGTACGCCCGCCGACCGGTCGGTGCGGATCTACCGCGATGCCAATGGCGCGGCGCGGCTCAAGATCTACCGCCTCGGCGGCGCGCTGGCGCTGTCGGACGCAGTGCCGGTGCTCGAGAATTTCGGGTTCCGCGTCATCGAGGAAGTGCCGACCGCGCTCGCCGATGACGAGAAGGGGTTCGTGCACGAGTTCCTGGTCGAGAGCGCCGGCCCGGTGTCGGGCGACACCGCGATCCTCGAGGATGCGATCGCGGCGGTGCTCGAAGGCGGGTCCGAGAATGACGCGTTCAACCGGCTGATCGTCGATGCCGGGTTGGCGCCGGCGTCAGTGGTGCTGTTCCGCGCCTGGTTCCGCTATCTGCGCCAGGCGGGGCTGCCCTATTCGCTGGTGACCGTGGTCGATGCACTGCGGCGCGCGCCGAAAGTGGCGGCGGCGCTGATCGAGCGGTTCGCGGCGGCGCATGATCCGTCGCGCAAGGCGAAGAACGGCGCCATCACGGCCACGGCTGACGCGGCGATCGACCTCGGGCTCGACGCGGTGTCGGCGATCGACGACGACCGCATCCTGCGCGCGCTGCGCAACGTGATCGCAGCGACACTCCGCACCAATGCCTTCGCCCCGGCGGGCGCTGCGGCGCTCGCGTTCAAACTGGACAGCCACCTGATCCCCGGCCTCCCCGCGCCGGTGCCGTGGCGCGAGATCTGGGTCTATTCGCCGCGGATCGAGGGCATCCATCTCCGCGCCGGCCCGGTCGCGCGCGGCGGCCTGCGCTGGTCGGACCGGCGCGACGACTTCCGCACCGAGATCCTCGGCCTGATGAAGGCGCAGCGTGTGAAGAACGCCGTCATCGTCCCGACCGGCGCCAAGGGCGGATTCTATCCCAAGCAGCTGCCGCCGGTCTCGAACCGCGACGCGTGGCTGGCCGAAGGCACCGAGAGTTACCGCATCTTCATCCGCGCGCTGCTATCGGTCACCGACAATATCGTCGAGGGCGCGGTGGTGCACCCCGCTGGCGTGGTCGTCCATGACGGCGACGACCCCTATTTCGTCGTCGCCGCCGACAAGGGCACCGCGACCTTCTCGGACGTCGCCAATGCGATCGCGCTCGAGAACCGCTTCTGGCTCGGCGATGCCTTCGCCAGCGGCGGCTCGGTCGGCTATGACCACAAGGCGATGGCGATCACCGCGCGCGGCGCCTGGGTCTCGGTCCAGCGCCATTTCGCCGAGCGCGGGGTGGACGTGCAGAGCCAGCCGATCCGGGTGGTCGGCTGCGGCGACATGTCGGGCGATGTGTTCGGCAACGGCATGCTGCTGTCGAAGGCACTGAAGATCGTGGCCGCGTTCGACCATCGCCATATCTTCCTCGATCCCGATCCCGACCCCGCTGCGAGTTGGGAGGAGCGCGCGCGGATGTTCGCGCTGCCGCGCTCGAGTTGGGCCGATTACAACCCGTCGCTGATCTCGAAGGGCGGCGGCGTCTATCCGCGCACCGACAAGAAGATCAGGATCTCCAAGCAGGTGGCGAAGGCGCTCGGCATCGAGGCGAGCGAGATGGAGCCCGGCGCGCTGATCTCGGCGATCCTGAAAAGCCCGGTCGACCTGATCTGGTTCGGCGGCATCGGCACCTATGTGAAGGCGGCGGCGGAGAACAACATCCAGGTCGGCGATCCGGCCAACGACCGGCTGCGCGTCGACGCCGAGGATATCCGCGCGACCGCGATCGGCGAGGGCGCCAATCTCGGCGTCACCCAGGCGGGGCGGATCGCTTTTGCCGCGCGCGGCGGGCGGATCAACACCGACTTCATCGACAATTCGGCGGGCGTCGATTGTTCGGACAATGAGGTCAACATCAAGATCGCGCTCAACCGCGAGATGATCGAGGGGCGCCTCGCGTACGAGAAGCGCAACGCCTTCCTCGCGAGCATGACCGACGACGTCGCGCATCTCGTGCTCGAGGACAACCGGCTGCAGACGCTCGGCCTGTCGATCATGGAGAAGGACGGCGCCGCGGCGGTGCCGAGTTACGTCCGGCTGATCGAGATTTTCGAGGCGTCGGGCAATCTCGATCGCGCGGTCGAGGGCCTTGCCTCGAACGACGATCTGCTGCGCCGCGCGCAGGAAGGGCATGGCCTCACCCGGCCCGAGCTCGCGGTGCTGCTCGCGACCGCCAAGCTCGCGCTGCAGGCAGCGATCGAACATGGCGGCCTCGGGCTCGATCCCGATCTGGCGCCTGACCTGCGCGCCGCCTTCCCGCCGGCGATGCGCAAGAAGTTCGCCGCCGCGATCGACCAGCATCGGCTGCGCGGCGAGATCGTCGCGACCAAGCTCGCCAACCGGATCATCAACCGGCTGGGCGTGCTCCACCCCTTCGAACTCGCCGAGGAGGAAGGCGCCGCGATGACCGACATCGCGGCGATGTTCGTCGTCGTCGAGCGGCTGTTCGACCTGCCCGCACTCTGGGCCGAGATCGAGACGGCGGCGATGCCCGAGGCCGCGCGGATCGCGCTGTTCGACGAAGTCTCGGTCGCGACCCGCTCGCAGATCGCCGACCTGCTGCGCGTCACCCGATCGGGCGCCGGCCCGGGCGCCGCGCTGGCGCGGCTGGGGCGCGGCGTCGCGCAGCTCGACAAGCAGACCAAGGCGCTGCTCCTCGAGGAAGCGAGCGCGCAGAGCGCCCGGATCGCGGCGACGCTCGAGGCCGAAGGCGCGCCGAAGAAGCTGGTCCAGAAGGTGGTGCGGCTGTTCGAGCTCGACGGCGCGGTCGGCCTTGCCGATCTCGGCGAGCGGCTCGGCATCGACGAGGCGGTGCTGACCCGCGCCTTCACCCATCTCGGCCAGGCGCTCGGGCTCGACTGGGCGCAGGCGAACGCGGCGCGGATCGTCTCGAGCGACCCGTGGGAGCGGCTGCTGATCGCGGGCCTCGCGCGCGATTTCCAGCAGCTACGGCTCGAGTTCCTCGGCCGTGGCGGCGGCGATCCGCAGCAGCAGGTCGAGGCGTGGCTTGAAGCCAATGCGGGACGGGTCGCGCAGTTCAAGGCAGTGGTCGATCGCGCCCGGCTGGCGCCGGCGCCCAACGCGGCGATGCTGGCGCAGATCGCGGGGCAGGCGCGGGTGTTGCTCGGGCGGTAGCGCTTCAATCCTCCCGGAGCGTGATCGAAGAGGCGCTACGCTCGGCGTGCCTTCAGCTCGCCGCGCCATTTGCGGGCGCGCCACCACATGATGACCCCGGTCACCGCCAGCACCGCAGGCAGGATGCCGCCGATGAAGATGATGACCTGCCACAACAGCCCCATCCGCGTGCCGTCATGGATGCGGCGCACCAGTCGCGCCGTGTCCTCCGGCATGATGCGCCCGGCCTTGGCGACGCCGGTCGCGTCGTCGACCGTCACCAATGGCTGCGGATCGCCGGCAAGCGCGATCTTCCATTCGGGCTTGAGGTCAGTCGGCCAGGTCACCTGGCGCAGGTCGCCCGGCAGCTTCGCCCGCGCGCCAGCGATTGCGGCGTCGATCGAGAGATGCGGCGCCGCGAGCGGCCTGGCCCGCGCCATCGCCGCCCGGTCCATGCCGCCGCCGCGTTGCGGGGCGCCACCCGTGACCATGCCGAAGAATTGCGGGAAGGCGATCCACGTCCCCGTCAGCGACAGGACGAACAGCGGCAGGGCGATCCAGAAGCCAAGCAGATGATGGAGATTGGTGTCGAGATTATTGTGCCGGCGCCAGCGCAGGCCCCGCACCCATGTGCCGATCGTCGGCCACCACAGCCAAAGCCCGGTGAAGCAGGAAAGCATCATCGCGACGCCGATCCAGCCGACGATCGCCCTGCCCACGCCCGGCAGCATGAGGCTGCCATGGATCATGTGGAAGACGCGCAACACGCCGGCGCGGTTGCTCGCGATATCGAGCACGCGCGCTGTCGGCGGATCGAGATAGACCATCGTCCGCGGCGGGCCGCTGATCGACTTGCCCGGGCTGCTCGCGGTGACGATGACTGGCCCGTCGCCGGCCGGCAGGGCGATCGAGACGATTGCATCCTCTGGCTTCAGCGCGCCGCGGGCAGCGGCGACATAGCGATCGGGGTCGATCAGCATCCCACCGCTCACCTGGTAGCGCTGCGGGTTGAGGCCGTGGTCGAGCGCCTCATCCCACACCAAGGCCGAGCCGGTCAGCGAGAGCGGGATGATCAGGATCGCGAGGATCAGGCCAATCCATTTGTGCACCTGGAACCAGGTGCGCCGCCACGCCAGCTTGCTCATATCTTTCCTTGTTGGTCAGGCATCCGCCCAGCGGCGGAGCAGATTGTGATAGACCCCGGTGAGCTGCACGACCGCAGCATCCCCCTGCCCCCGGTCGCCCGCGACCGATTGCACGGCTGAATCGAGATCGAACAGGATTCGCCGCGCGCCATCGTCGCGGACCATCGACTGGATCCAGAAGAAGGACGCGACCCGCGTGCCGCGCGTGACGGGCGTTACATGGTGGAGGCTCGAGGCGGGGTACAGGATCATATGGCCGGCCGGCAGCTTCACTTGCTGTTCGCCGAATTGCCCCTCGATCACCAAGTCGCCGCCGTCATAGCTGTCGGGGTCTGCAAGGAAGAGCGTCGCTGACAGGTCGCTCCTGATCCGGAAATCGCTGCCACGGCGGATGCGGATCGCATTGTCGACATGAGTGCCGAACCCCTGCCCCTCCCCATAGCGGTTGAACAAGGGCGGGAAGACCTTGAGCGGCAGCGCCGCCGCGACGAACAGGGGCGAGGCGGCAAGCGCATCGAGGACGATGCTCCCCGCGCGCTGTGCCGCGTCCGATGTTTCGGGCAATTGCTCGTTGCGCTTGGCGAGCGCCGATTGCGCGCCCGAGGTGGCGTTGCCGTCGATCCAGTCGGCGGCGTCGATGATGCCGCGCACCTCGCCGAGCTGGTCGGACGAGAGGAGATCGGGGATCGCGATCAGCATCGTCCCGCCCCCATCTTCAATGCCTGCACGCCGCGCACGCGGAAGGCGGGCAGATCGGCCGCTTCCAGCCACGCGCTTGCCCTGTCGACAAAGGCCGGAGTCGCGGTCGCGCCGGCGCGTTTCAGCCAGCCGATCGCCTCTTCGACCCTGCCCGCCGCGCCGAGCATCCGGGCATGGTTGAAGGCGCCGCGGAAATCGCCGCCCTCGGCCGCGCGGGCGTAGAGGCGCGCCGCCTTCTTCATGTCGCGCGCCACCACCCAGCCATCTTCGTGGAAGCTGCCGACGAAGTTGATCGCCTTGGCATTGCCGAGCTTCGCCGCCTTGCCGAACCAGTCGAGCGCCGCGACCTTGTCCTCCGCGACTCCGTCGCCCAGCGCGAGCAGGGTCGCGTAATTGTACATGCCCCAGTCGAGCCCGCGCTCGGCAGCGATCCGATAGCATTCGGCTGCCCGCGCCTTGTCGGGGGCGGTGCCCCAGCCCAGATCGTAACAGCGCCCGACCATGTTGATCGCCATCAGATGATGCTGCGCCGCCGCCCGGACGAACCAGTCGAGTGCTGCCGCTTCGTCCTGCGCCACCCCGGCGCCATCGAGCAGCATCTGCCCGAACGCCGCCTGCGCCTCGGCCACGCCGGCCTCGGCGGCGGCGCGAACGAACGCCGCGCGCTCTTCGGGGGAACCCGAAAGGCGCGCGGCGATATCGTCCGGCGAAAGGGCATTGAGCTCGTCAAGCTCCAGTGTTGCCATCGTCGTGATCAGAACTTCACGCCGAGCGTGCCGAACACGGTACGGCCGGGCGCGATCGTTGCGTAATGCGAGGCATAGGCCTGGGAGTAATAGATCTTGTTGGTCAGGTTCTGCGCGTTGATGCCGAGCGAGACATTGTCCGTGATCTGATACTTGGCCTGGGCATCGAAGCGCCAATAGCTCGGCACGCCGCGGGTCAGTACGGTGGTCGCCGGGGTGACGGTGATGACGCCCGCGCTGGTCTGTGACGCCTTGCGGTTGTCGGCATAGCCGCCGATCTGGCGGTCCATGAAGATCGCGCTGCCGCCGAACGAGAAGCGTTTCGTAAGCTGGTAATTGCTCGTGGCGGTGAAGCTGTTGCGCGCGGTCTGCGGCACCTGCTTGCCGGTCGTGACCGAAACCACCTGCACGGTGGTCGCTGCGGCAGCGCCATTGGCGGCCACGGCGAGCGCCGTGGAGCCACCATTGACGATCTTTGCGTCGAGGAAGGTATAGCCGCCAAAGACCGACCATTTGTCCGTGATCTGGCCGCTCGCGGTGAATTCGACACCGCGGATGCGGGTCTGACCGATAAAGCTGACCGTGTTCTGGTCGCTGGTCACCCGGGCATTGTCGATGTCGGTCTGGAATAGCGCCAGGCCGAGCGCCAGCTTTTCGTGGAACAGACTGGCTTTGGCGCCGACCTCATAGGTCTTTGTCTTTTGCACCTTCAGTGCATCGAGCAGCGCCTGGTTGATTGCCTGGGTATTGGTGAGGAGCACCGGGACCGCATTGTCCTCTCGGCCTTCGCCGAGCAGGCTGTTCGGCGGCGTCGCCGCGGTCGCATAGCTTGCATAGAGGCTGGTCTCCTTGGTCGGCTTGAAGACGAGGCCGGCCTGCCAGTTGAACAGGCTGTCGGTGCGCGACAGCTGGATCGAGGTGCCGCCGGCGACGAAAGGCGGCGTCACCACCTGATGGAAGCGGTCGTAGCGCAGACCGAGGTTCAGGATCAGCGACGGCGTCAGCGTGATCGAGTCGAAGGCATAGGCAGCCTGGGTATCGGCATCATTCTGCGTTTCGGTGTTCGGTGCGCCCTTCACGATCGGCGTCTGCACCGTCGAGGTGTCGCTGGCGTAATTGGTCCAGGGATCATTGGGGTTCGGATTGAACAGGCTGGTGCAATAATAGCGTGCGAGGGTGACGGTGTCGCAGCGCGGGCTGATCGTCGAACCGGTCGCCAGCACGAAGGCGCCACGCCGCGACTTCTCCCAGGAGAATTCAGTGCCGATCGCGAAGCTGTGCTTGATGCTGCCGGTTTCGAAGGTGCCGCCGAGATCGGTCTGGTCGATCAGGCTTTGATCATAGCTGTAGCGGGTGTTGGCGCGGCGCCAGACATAGCCGCCGCCAGTCAGCTTGGTCCCGCCGGTCACCGGGTTGATCGCGGGACCGGTCAGCGCAAAGCCGAACACATCGCCGTTCGAATCGTCGGGCAGCAGGAAGCTGTAAGCCTGGTTGCTGTAGGAATAGCGCGCTGTGTTGCGCAGCGTGACATGGCCGAAATCATGCTCGACCCGGATCATTGCCTGCTGGGTTTTGGTATCGCGGAAGTCGCGATCCTTCAGCCCGTAAAAGGTCGAGCGCGCCACATAGCCGGTGGTGCCATTGTACAGGGTGATATTGCCCTGCGCCGGGGTCGTGAAGACATTGCCGGCCGGCGCGTTGCAGATCGTTGCCGAGCAGACATAGAGATAAGGTATGCCGCTATCCGGCAGCTCATGGCTCACCATCTGGTAATAGCTGGCGGTCAGCCGGGTCGGCGTGCCGAGGCCGATGGTGACGCTCGGCGCGAAGCCCCAGCGCTTCGACCAGATCGCATCGCGATCGACCACTGACTGATCGTGCCACAGACCCTCGATCCGCACCGCGATGGTGTCGGTGATCTTGGTGTTCACATCGCCGGTGATGCGCTTGTAATCGCCATTGCCGTAGCTGGCGTTGGCAGACACGAAAGTGTCCGCCACCGGCAGCTTGGAGAGGATGTTGATCGTGCCGCCGGCACTGCCGCGACCGCCCAGCGTCGAATCCGAGCCGCGCACGATCTGCACTGAATCCACCGCGAAGACCTCGCGGTTCTGCGAGGCGAGATCGCGCACGCCATCGACATAGATGCTCCCCTGGCTGTCGAAGCCGCGGATGAAAGGGCGGTCGCCGATCGGGTTGCCGCCCTCGGCCGCGCCGAAGGTGATGCCGGGGACGGTGCGCAGCGCATCCTGCAGGCTGTTCGAGCCGGTTCGCTCGATCACACCCTTGTCGAGCACGACGATCGACTTTGGCGTGTTGACCAGCGGAGCGACCTCCTTGGGGCTCTTCGGCGCATCCTTGAGGCCGGTGACGATGACATCGTCGCGGTGCTGGCTGTCATCGTCATTGGCGGGCACGGGCTCGGGGCCATCCTTGGCAAAGGCCGGGGCGGTGGCGAAGGCGCCGACACAGGACAGGGCAAGGAAGGCTGGTGCCGCGGCGGCACGAGCGACATTGGTGGTACGCAAGTTCTGGTTCCCCTTCTCGTTGGGAACCGGCTATTGCGAGTCACTCGCATTGTCAACGCTATTGCGAATAATTCTCATCAGCCTGGCGATGGTGCAGGAGCCACGTTCTGAGCGCACTCGCTAGGTTGGGCGGATCATCAGCGAGAATCCGTACCGCATCCACTTCAGCGATCAGCGCATTCAGCGGTAATCCGAGCGCGTCTGCCGATTCCTCGAGCGCGCGCCAGAACAGGGGCTCGAGGCTGATTGAGGTCTGATGCCCGGCAATCGTCACCGATCTCTTGACCGGGCCGTGAAAGCCGCCGGGCGGCGACGCGATCACGCCCGGCGCTCCAACGGCGTCGCCATCATTCGCTCGGTTCCGCTGGCGGAACTGCCATCACTCCGTGTCGAACAGCGCCGCGAGCTGCTCGATGATCGTGCCGCCAAGCTGGTCGGCATCCATGATCGTCACCGCGCGGGCATAATAGCGCGTCACGTCGTGACCGATGCCGATCGCCGCCAGCTCGACCGGCGACTTGGTTTCGATCCAGCCGATCACCTGGCGCAGATGGCGTTCGAGATAGCTCCCGGAATTCACGCTGAGGGTCGAATCGTCGACCGGGGCGCCGTCCGAGATGACCATCAGGATCTTGCGCTCCTCCGGCCGGGCGATCAGCCGGGCATGCGCCCAGAGCAGTGCCTCGCCGTCGATATTCTCCTTGAGCAGCCCCTCGCGCATCATCAGCCCGAGCGAGGTGCGGGCACGCCGCCACGGCTCGTCGGCCTTTTTATAGACGATGTGACGCACGTCGTTGAGCCGCCCGGGCTGGGGAGGCCGGCCGGCGGCGAGCCAGGTCTCGCGCGCCTGCCCGCCCTTCCAGGCGCGGGTGGTGAAGCCGAGGATCTCGGTCTTGACCCCGCAGCGTTCGAGCGTGCGGGCGAGGATGTCGGCGCTGATCGCGGCGATCGAGATCGGCCGGCCGCGCATCGAGCCCGAATTGTCGATCAGCAAGGTGACGACCGTGTCGCGGAAATCGGTCTCGCGCTCGATCTTGTAGCTCAAGGACTGAGTCGGGTTGACGACGACGCGCGCCAGCCGGGCGGCATCGAGCAGCCCTTCCTCCTGGTCGAAATCCCAGCTCCGGTTCTGCTGCGCCATCAGCCGGCGCTGCAGCCGGTTGGCGAGCTTCGTCACGGCACCCTGGAGATGGACGAGCTGCTGGTCGAGATAGGAGCGCAGCCTGGCGAGCTCGTCGGCATCGCACAGATCAGTCGCCGCGATCACCTCGTCGAAGCGTGTCGTCCAGGCCTTGTATTCGAACTGGGGCGCGAAATCGGAGAAAGGCCGGTTGGGCCGGACCGGGAGCATGCCGTCCTCGCCCTCGTCGCCGGGCTCGCCGTCCATGTCCTCGACATCGTCATCGCTCTGCTCGGCGCCCTCGCCGTCCTGCGATTCGGCATCGCGATCCGAGCCGCGCGCCTCGATCTCGCCCTGGCCCTGCTCGCCCTCGCTGTCGCCTTCCTCGCCTTCGTCGGATTCCTGCTCGTCAGTTCCTTCATCCTCCGAACCGCCTTCATCCGCCTCATCGGGGATCATGTCGCCTTCGATCAGGTCGAGATCCTCGAGCAGCTTGGTCGCGAGGCTGGCAAAGGCGCGCTGATCGTCGATCGCGAGGCCAAGCGCATCCAGATCGCCGCCAGCCTTCTCCTCGATCCAGTCACGGACCAGCGCAAGGCCCGGCGCGGCGAGCGCCGGCGCCGCGGCTCCGGTCAGCCGCTCGCGCACCATCAGCGAGAGCGCGGTCGAAAGCGGTACTTCGTCGCGGTTGCGGGCGCGGGTGATCGGATCGGCGCGCAGCTTGAGGTCGAGCGCCGTGGCGAGATTGGCGGCGATCCCTGCATAGCCGCGCGCGCCGAGCGCCTCTACCCGCGCCCCCTCGATGGCGTCGAACACCGATCGGGCGACGGCATCGCCCGGAGCGAGCCGGGCATGGACCTTGCTGTCGTGATGGCGCAGCCGCAGCGCGAAGCCGTCGGCGAAACCGCGCGCTTCGGCCACCTGCTCGGCGGGGAGAGTCCGCGCTGGCATCGGGACCTTGATGTGCTTGCCGCTCTGGGCCGGCGCGTCGGCGGTGAAGGCAAGCTCGATCTCGGGCTCGTGCGCAATGGCGCGCGCCGCGCCGCCAAGTACTGCCTTGAAGCGATCGAGAGGCGTTTCAGTGGTCATGGCTTCCGCTCTGGCACCACCAAACGCCCGGGCGCAAGATCGCGGTCGATCCTGATGCGGGCGATCTTGGTTTCGGGATCGAACTCGAGCACGGTCACCACCGCTCCTTCGATCACGCCGTACGCCGGCAGCCTCGCGATCGATATCTGGTGCCGTGCGCCCGGCAGCGGGCGGTTCATGCCGAACAGGACGAGTTCGGCATCAAAAGACAGGCTGTCCTTCTCGCCCGCGGTGCCGGCATAGCGCAGCCGCAATTCGCTGTCCCCGCCGAGCAGCATCCCGCTGATCAGCCCGTAGCGTGCCGGCGTGATCGCGAAAGGTGCGTGGCCCGAATCGCCCTTCGCGCCGATCAGGATCGCGTGGTCGAGCTTCTCGTCATTGTCGCTGTCGTACACGCAATAGCGGGTGACCAATCGGGTCGGCCGCAACATGCCGACCAGGCCGAACGCCATGGAGCCGACCATCGCCTTGGCCAGCGAGGGATCCTGCTCGGTCTCGCAGAACACCACTGGTGGATCGCCCGGTATGCCGGCGACCCGGGCCGATTCGAGCACCGTCTCGCGAGTGAAGGTGCGCTTCTGGCCGAGCCGGTCGAGCGTGATCGGATCGACCAGCAGCGCCGTCTCGGGCCGGCCGAGCGGGCTCTCGGCGATCACGGTACCGGGCACGGCGATCTGCTCGCCCCTGAGCGTGCGGCCGGCGAGCAAGGGTACCGAGGCGGGCTCGATCTTGTAGTCGGCTGTTTTCGCGGCGGTGAGGGTGAGCATGGCGACAAGGACGGCCGCGATTCTCGCCGACTTGGTCGTGATTCGGTTGGCGCGAGATCGTGAGATCATCGCCTGGACGTATCCAGCGGCAGAAGCCGGGCGTGTGGCTTCCCTCTTTTCGTCACGGTGATTTCTTCGCCTGCTCGCACGCGGTCGAGGAGTTGGGACAGATTGCTCTTCGCCTCTCTGATGCCGACGACACTCGCCAAGATCGCCTCCCGCGATAACTAATGCTTCCCCGGCGAAGGCCGGGGAAGAAGAATATTGGCACCGCCTATGCCTGTCGGCGCAAGCCGGCGGCGATCAAGCCTTGCCGACAACGCTCTCCGGCAGATCCTTGCCGAACACGCGCTGATAATATTCGGCGACCAGCGCCCGTTCCGCCTCGTCGCATTTGTTGAGGAAGGAGAGCCGGAAGGCGAAGCCGACATCGCCGAAGATCAGCGCGTTCTGCGCCCAGGTGATCACTGTGCGCGGGCTCATCACCGTCGAGATGTCGCCATTCATGAAGCCGCGCCGGGTCAGGTCGGCGACGCGGACCATGTTGTCGACGACCTGCTTGCCCTCGGGCTTGTCATATTCGCCGGACTTGGCGAGCACGATCTGCGCTTCGACGGCCGCCGGCAGATAGTTGAGCGTGACGACGATGTTCCAGCGGTCCATCTGGCCCTGGTTGATCTGCTGGGTGCCGTGATAGAGCCCGCTGGTATCGCCGAGGCCGACCGTGTTGGCGGTCGCGAACAGGCGGAACCAGGGATTCGGCCGGATCACGCGGTTCTGGTCAAGCAGGGTCAGCTTGCCCTCGGTCTCGAGCACGCGCTGGATGACGAACATCACGTCCGGACGGCCGGCATCATATTCGTCGAACACGAGCGCGGTCGGGGTCTGGAGCGCCCAGGGCAGGAGGCCCTCGCGGAACTCGGTTACCTGCTGGCCGTCCTTGAGGACGATCGCGTCGCGGCCGACCAGATCGATCCGACTGATATGCGCATCGAGATTGATGCGGATGCACGGCCATTTCAGACGGGCCGCGACCTGCTCGATATGAGTCGACTTGCCGGTGCCGTGATAGCCCTGGACCATCACCCGGCGATTATAGGCAAAGCCGGCGCAGATCGCGAGCGTGGTATCGGCATCGAACACATAGGCAGGATCGAGATCGGGCACGCGCTCGTCGGCCTCGCTGAAGGCGGGGACTTCCATGTCCGAATCGATGCCGAAGGCCTCGCGGACCTTCAGCACCTTGTCGGGCGCATCCATGATCGTCGTCTCGCGACTGTCGGGCTGGGTATTCGGGATATCGGTCATGAGAGGTTCCAAATTCCGTGCGGCCCCGGACGTGATCCGGGGTTGCCGAAGCCCTGCCCTTCTTCAACGGTCGAGAAGGAAGAACGGTGCTTCGATAGGTTGGCTTGTTTCACTGCGAACGGAATTCGATCGCGTCAAGCCGAACCGATCTTCGGCGGCAAAGGAAATAGCGTCACGAAGTGCGTGGCGAGCGCCCTGTCGCCCTTCAGCGTCAGCATCCCGGAGCTTTCCGCATCCGCGATCGGCCGCCCGCCATAGATGATCGAGGCCATCGTTACCGGATCGCTGACGAAGCATGAATCGGCCTCGCCCGGATCGCCGCGGCGAATCGCGATTCCTTCCGCATCGACCCGGGCGACAAAGCCCTCGTCGCCGAGCTGGAAGCCGATCGTGCGATTCACGGCGCCCGATCGCGAGCGATCGATCATCGTGCGAAAGGACAGCATCAGCGAGGCGGCGCTGAGCGGGAGCGTCGTATCGTGGCGCGGCGATTGCACCGCCCAGCGGCCCAGCTCCTGGATCGCCACCTCGCTCCGATAGCCCCAGGGGGTGAGCGCATAGACCTGGACCGAGGCAGGCGGCGGCAATTTCTCGCGAGTCAGGATGCCGGCCGTCTCGAGGCCTTCGAGTCGCTGGGTCAGCACATTGGCGCTGATCCCGGTGAGCGCCTTGCGCAGTTCGCCGAAGCGGCGCGGCCCGAACATCAGCTCGCGCACGATCAGCAGCGACCAGCGTTCGCCGACCAGCTCCATCGCGAGCGCCGTGCCGCAGGCATCGTCATACCAGCGCTTTTCCGTCTTTTTTTCTAAATTAGTTATTTTTTCTAACTCCATTGTTGCTTTTAATAACTTAAACGGGCATCAGGGTCAAACAGCGATTCGCGGAAGCCCACATGGAAAGGATTTGCGATGCCCAAGATGATCTTCGTCAATCTGCCGGTGACCGACCTGCCCAGGTCGAAGGCGTTCTACGAAGCGGTCGGCGCGGTGAACAATCCGGCCTTCACTGACGAGACAGCGGCCTGCATGGTGTTTTCGGATAGCATCAACGTGATGCTGCTGACCCATGACAAGTTCCGCCAGTTCAGCCCGCGCGCCATCCCCGATGCGCACAAGGTATCGCAGGTGTTGCTCTGCGTTTCCGCCGACAGCCGCGACGCCGTCGATGCGATGGTCGGAAGCGCGGGCAAGGCGGGCGGCGGCCTCGACCCGACTCCGACTCAGGATCACGGGGTAATGTATGGCCGCAGCTTCGATGACCCCGACGGCCATATCTGGGAAGTGATGTGGGTCGACCCGAACTTCAAACCGCACGGCTGAAGCCGGCGATACGTCAGGAGAGCGATCATGAGCTATGTGGACGGTTTCGTCATTCCCGTGCCTGCGAACGGCAAGCAGGCCTATCTCGACATGGCAGCCAAAGCCGCACCGATCTTCCACGAATATGGCGCGACGCGAGTCGTCGAATGCTGGGGCGACAATGTGCCCGACGGCAAGGTCACTGATTTCAAGGGCGCCGTGAAAGCCACTGAGGCTGAGAATGTCGTCTTCTCCTGGATCGAATGGCCTTCGAAGGAAGTCCGCGACGCCGGCATGGCGAAGGTGATGGCCGACACGCGCATGCACCCGGACGGCGAAATGCCGTTCGACGGGAAGCGCATGATCTATGGCGGCTTCGCGCCGATGCTCGACCAGTAAAACCGACGATCGCAGGAGAGAGAAGATGGCAAATCCCGAAGGCACGCCGATCTGGTACGAACTGATGACCGCCGATCCGGATGCGTCCAAGGCATTCTATGACGACGTGATCGGCTGGACGATCGAAGCACAGCCATCCGGCGAGATGGATTACCGCATGATCGATAGCGGCAGCGGCGGCGGCTCGGTCGGCGGCGTGATGCGCCTGACCGAGGCAATGCAGGCCGGCGGCGCGAAGCCGACCTGGCTCTTCTATATCGGCGTCAATGACGTCGACGCCTCGGTCGAGAAGATCAAGGCGGCGGGTGGCAGCGTGCTGATGCCGGCCTGGGACATTCCCGGAATCGGCCGGATCGCGATGGTCGCCGATCCGCAGGGCATCCCCTTCTACATCATGCGCGGCGCGTCGGAGGAGAGCAGCACTGCCTTCGACCGGATGGGGATGGGCAAATGCAACTGGAACGAGCTTTCGACGCCCGACCAGGCCGGCGCCAACGCCTTCTACGCGACCGTGTTCGGCTGGACCTATCCCGACAAGATGCCGATGGGCGCGATGGGCGATTATATCTTCGTCCATGTCGGCGACCAGGTGATCGGCGCGACGATGAACCATCCGGGCGACGGCCCGCCGCCGGCATGGCGTTTCTATTTCCGTGCGCCCGATATCGAGCAAGCCGCGGCCAAGGTGACGAAAAATGGCGGCACGGTCCATGCCGGCCCGATGGAAGTGCCGGGCGGCGATCGAATCATCGTCGCCAGCGATCCGCATGGCGTGATGTTCGGGGTGGTCGGCCCCGGCAACCAAGGAGCATGAATCATGACGAAGATTGCACCCTGTCTCTGGTATGACGGTGCCGCTGAGGAAGCCGCTGCCTTCTATGCCGCCACTTTCCCCGATTCGCGGATCGAGGCGGTCCACCGCGCGCCGACCGATTTCCCCGACGGGCATCAGGGCGACGTGCTGACGGTTGAGTTCACCGTGCTCGGCATGCGCTTCCTCGGGCTCAATGGCGGGCCGAGGTTCAAGTTCGACGAAGCGGTTTCGTTCCAGGTCTATACCGACGACCAGGAAGAGACCGACCGCTACTGGAACGCGATCGTCGGCCATGGCGGCGAGGAAAGCATGTGCGGGTGGTGCAGGGACAAATGGGGCCTGTCCTGGCAGATCACGCCGCGCGCCCTGATGAAGGCGATGTCCAGCCCCGACAAGGCGGCCGCGAAGCGCGGCATGGAAGCAATGATGACGATGCGGAAGATCGACATCGCCGCCATCGAGCGCGCGGTGGCCGGGGAGGCGGTGGCATGAGCAACGATCTCGAACTGTCCGTCACCCGGCTGATCGACGCGCCGGTGGAGCTGGTATGGAAGATCGCCACCGAGCGCCTCACTGAATGGTGGTGCCCAAAGCCCTGGACGACGGAGATCGTCGATCATGAATGGCGGCCCGGCGCGCGCACGGCGATGATCATGCGCGGCCCCAATGGCGAGGAGCATCCAACCGAGGGCATTGTCCTGGAAGTGACGCCGAACACGCGCTTCGTCTTCACTGACGCGCTGAAGGCGGGTTGGATTCCGCAGACCGCGTTCATGGTCGGCTTTTTCGAGTTCGCCGACGAGGGCGGGAAGACGCGCTACACCGCCGGCGCCCGGCATTGGACCGCCGAGGCCAAGGCCCGGCATGAAGCGATGGGCTTCACCGAGGGCTGGGGCAAGGTCGCCGAACAGCTTGCCGCGATTGCCGAGGCCGAGGCCAGGGTAGACGCCTGAGATCAGGCGAAGGCGGGCGCGCCCTTGAGCTGGGTATAGGCGACGATGACGTCCTGCAGCGCCTTTTCGTGGCTGCGGTCGCCGCCGTTGCGGTCCGGATGGTAGCGGCGCACCAGCTCGGCATAGCGCTGGCGCAAGCCGCGACGATCGACATCGGTCGAAAGGCCAAGCACGCGTAGCGACTTGCGGTCGTTCTCCGACAAGGGCCGGCCATCCTTGCGCTCGGGCTCGGCGCGGCGCTGGAAGCGGGCGCCGATCGCATCGAGCGGATCGGTGAAGTCGGCCCATTTCGGCGGGCGATCAGCGCCGCCCGCGGTCGCGAAGGCGCGGGTCTCGCGTTCCCAGCCGGAAAAGGGGCGCTGCGCGTCGTGAATCTCGTCCGCGCTCATCCCGTTGAAGAAATTGTAGCGCGCGTTGAATTCGCGGACATGGTCGAGGCAAAACCAGCGATAGGGGCGCGGCCCCTCATGGCCATTGGTGATGCCCTCTTCCGGGGGCGCGCGAAATTCCCCGGGCGCATCGCACCCCGGTTCAGCACAGTCCCTGCCCGTTCCCTCGACGCGGCCGTGGAAGCGCGTGTTGGGCCGATCCTTCTTTTCCGTTTCCCGCGCCACGCGGCTCCCCGAATCCGACAAAGCCGCCTATATAGGCGCGATGACCAGTCTCGCCACCGGCTCCGTCGCGTCCGATATCGCGTCCCGTCTCGCCGCCGCGCTCGATCCGGCGCATCTCGAGGTGATCAACGACAGCGGCAAGCATGCCGGCCATATGGGCGATGACGGGACGGGCGAATCGCACTTCACCGTGATCGTCGAGAGCGCGGCCTTTGAGGGTCTCTCGCGGGTCGCGCGGCAGCGGCTGGTCAACACGGCGCTCGCCGATCTGCTGCGCGACCGGATCCACGCCCTTGCCATCCGCGCGCGGGCGCCGGGCGAAGCGGCGTGAGCTACACGCTGTGGTACTGGCCCTCGGTCCAGGGGCGCGGCGAGTTCATCCGGCTGCCGCTCGAAGCGGCAGGGATCGCGTACCGCGACGGCGCACGGGAGGACGGCGTCGGGGCGATGATGGCGAACATGGCGCGCCACGAACGGCACGGGCCCTTCGCGCCGCCCTATCTCGAGTTCGACACGATGGCGATCGCGCAGGTCGCCAATATCCTGATGGTTCTCGGCGAGCGGCACGAGCTGGCGCCGCCCGGCATGGCCGACCGGCTGTGGCTCAACCAGCTCCAGCTCACCATCGCCGACCTCGTCGCCGAGGTGCACAATGTCCATCACCCGATCAGCGGCTCGCTCTATTACGAGGACCAGAAGGACGCGGCGCTGCAGGCGGCGAAGCATTTTCGCGCCGAGCGGATCCCCAAATTCCTGGACTATTTCGAAGCGGCGCTGACCGCGAAGGAGGGCGCGTGGCTGATCGACCATCGCTGGACCTGTGTCGACACGTCGCTGTTCCAGATCGTCGAGGGCCTGCGCTATATGTTCCCGAAGCGGATGGCGGCGATCGAGGGCGACTATCCCAATCTGATCGGCAACCATGATCTGGTCGCGGCGCTGCCGGGGGTTCGCGCCTATCTCGGGAGCGACCGCCGGATTCCGTTCAACACGGACGGCATTTTCCGTCACTATCCCGAGCTCGACGCAGCGTGAGCGTGCGCGCCGAGCGGCCCGCCGCGCGCATCCTGCTGGTCGATGGCGAGGGGCGCGTCCTGTTGTTTCGCTTCGACCCCGGCGACCGGCCGCCTTTCTGGTGCACCCCGGGCGGCGCGGTCGATCCGGGTGAAAGCTATGCCGAAGCGGCGCGGCGCGAGCTTCGCGAGGAGACCGGGCTCGAGCTCGAGTGCGGGCCCGAAGTGGCGCAGCGCCACGTCGAGTTCGTGACTATCGAGGGCGTGCCGGTGACCGCTGACGAACGCTATTTCCTGGTGCGCACCGACAGGTCGGAAATCGATACCGCCGGCCATACCCCGCTCGAACGGCGGGTGATGCAAAGCTGGCGCTGGTTCGCGCGCGACGAGATCGCCGCGCATCCCGAGAGGATCTTTCCCGAAGACCTGCTTGCCCTCCTGGCCGCGACGGAGACCGCCGATGCTTGACGATTTCATTCTCCAGACGATCACGCCGACGACTCATGACCTCGGCGGGTTCAAGGTGCATCGCACCCTGCCCTCGCGGCCGCGGACGATGGTCGGGCCGTTCCTGTTCTTCGACCAGATGGGGCCGGCGCATCTGGATGTCGGCACCGGGATCGACGTGCGGCCGCATCCGCATATCAACCTCGCGACAGTGACCTATCTGTTCGAGGGCGCGATCGATCACCGCGATTCGCTTGGCACCTTTGCGACGATCGAGCCGGGCGCGGTCAATCTGATGACCGCGGGCCACGGCATCGTTCATAGCGAGCGCTCCCCTTCGGCCGAACGCGCGCAGGGGCCGCAACTGTCCGGCATCCAGACCTGGATCGCGTTGCCCGAGGCCAAGGAGGAAATGGACCCGGCGTTCGAGCATGTCGAAAAGGCGGCGCTGCCGACAGTGGAGACGAAGGGCGCGCGGGCGCGGGTGATCATGGGGAGTCTCTGGGGCGTCAGCGCGCCGACCACGACCTATGCCGAGACCATCTATGCCGACATCGTGCTCGATGCCGGCGGCGCGGTGCCGATCGATGCCGGGGCCGATGAGCGGGCCGTGTATCTGGCGCTCGGCGAGGCGAGCCTTGACGGCGTGCCGCTTGAGCCGATGACGCTCTATGTGCTGAAGCCCGGGATCGCGACGGCGCTCACCTCGAAGGGGGGCGGGCGCGTGATGCTGTGCGGGGGCGAGGCGTTCGCGACGCCGCGCCATGTGTGGTGGAATTTCGTTTCGTCGAGCCGCGACCGGATCGAGGAGGCGAAGCGTGCCTGGACCGCGGGGGAGTTTCCCAAGGTGCCCGGGGACGACAAGGAGTTTATTCCGATTCCCGCGATCCCGAAGACTGTGAGCTATCCGTAACAGACTGAGCCCCTCCCCTGAAGGGGAGGGGTTGGGGTGGGGCAGTGCCTCAAGCGACGTCGTGGCGGTGGAAGAGTCCCCCACCCCCTCCCCTGAAGGGGAGGGGCTTAAGGAGAGAAAGAATGACCGGCTTCAACCTGCAGACGATCCCCCTCCCCACCGGCGTCTCGCTCGACGTCGCGGTGGCGGGCGACCCCGCGAACCCAGCCATCATCCTGCTGCACGGCTTTCCCGAATCGCATCGCACCTGGCGCCACCAAATCCCTGAGCTGGCGAAACACTATTTCGTCCTCGCCCCCGATCAGCGCGGTTTCGCGCGATCTTCCAAGCCCGCCGAGGTCAGCGACTATACGCCCGACAAGATGGTCGGCGACCTGGTCGCGCTGGCCGATCATTTCACCATCGGCACCTTCACCCTGGTCGGCCATGACTGGGGCGGCGCGATCGCCTGGATGGCGGCGCTGCAGCGGCCCGACCGGGTCGCGCGGCTGATCATCATCAACGCGCCGCACCCCTTCATCTTCCAGAAGACGATGTTCGATGATCTCGCGCAGCGCGAGGCGAGCCAGTATATCCGCGCCTTCCGCAACCCTGATCTCGAAAAGCATATCGAAGCGATCGGCCTGTCGGCCTTTTTCGACGGGAGCTTTTTGCGCCACACCGATTTCGACACGGTCGCGGGCGAGAAGGCAGCCTATCTCGACGAATGGGGCCAGCCCGGCGCGATGACCGCGATGCTCAACTGGTACCGCGCCAGCGCGCTGATCGTGCCTGCGATGGACGAAACGCCTGAGCGGCCCGCCTTCCTGAACGCGCCCTTCCCGCCCGTCACCCAGCCGACCCTGGTGATCTGGGGCATGGGGGACAAGGCGCTCTTGCCGAGCCAGCTCGACGGGCTGGACAGGCTGGTGCCCGACATGACGCTGGTGAAGGTGGATGCCGGGCATTTCGTGCCGTGGGAAGCGCCCGAGGCAGTGACGGCGGCGATGCTCGAGTGGCTGGGCAAGCACTGAGACGCAGCGCCCGCTCCTGGGCCTGAGCGGGCCCGCCAATACGTCCAACCGCGACGCCGGTTTCCCGCTGTTCCCCGCTGTTTCCCGCGATTTTTTATTTTCGCCGCTGTTATGTTGGATTTCGTGCTCGATTTCCTCGTTCGTTATCAACGCTTTATCGCCCATCCCGCTGTTATTCGGGAACAACGGGATAACAGCGGGGTAACAGCGACGATAACAGCGGCAGACCAGCGGGGAACAGCGGAGGAACAGCGGGCCTGGGGAATGGCGGCCGCCCGTTGAATTAAACGGTCATGTCAAAGAGCAGGGCGGAACCGGGACAGCATCCAGCCCGCTCGCGCTCCTGCCGTAATCTCCCCAAGGATTGAATCGAACCAGCCCGTTCACGATCGCTGGATCAGGTTTACGCGCGCCGCCCTGGATGCATCGGCGACAGCACAAGGACTTCGCCCGAGGGCAAGGGCAGCCGATAGGCCGGCCACTGGCCGCATCGATCGGGCCGGCTGTGGTCATCCGCAGATTGACGCCGTCGACCTCCAACAGATGCCCTCAAAACGGCCTCATCTAAATGCCGAGAGCGTTTGAAGTGGGTATACTCCCCGCCAAAGAGTCGAAAATCGATTCGGCACTATAGTAATATGAACAACATGTTGACGGACAGATGATCATACGGTGTCGCGATCCAAATGTGTAGCGGATCACTCACATAATCGTTTTTGTAGCGTAATAAATCTTTAGTCAGATCTCAGCCGATCGTAGATTGGTTTTAAGATGTGTTCGGGGAAGACGGAAGGTGATCGCGACTCTGCGGGGTGCAAAGCCGCTATCGTCCTGATGGAGTGGGGAGAGAAACATGAGCGACGGGTGCTGGGTTCAGTTCTGGGACGATAAATATTGTGCGGGCGCGACGCTTCGCTTCGACGCGACAAGCGGCACCCTGAAAATAGTCGACCTGGACGACTATACTCAATCGGACGGCAGCAAGGAGGGCAACGAGCCAGACTCGCTCGAAACAGGAACGCGCGCCTGGCTGGCCGTCTATAAGGACGATGATTGCGAGGGCACGAAGGTCATGTTCGGGCCCAACACGAAGATCGACGATCTCGACGCCTTTGGTGTCGGCGGGAATATCAGCAGCTTCGAACTTTACGACAGTCGGCCGAGCTGGTTCAACGAAGCGACGACGGGCGACCCGGTCGCCTACGAAACGGATGGCGGATCGGTCGATGCCGCTACGGTCAACAACTTCTTCCGCACCGCGGTTTCGGCGGCACTGAACCTCATTCCCGTCATCGGTGGCGCCATCGGCACGCTGGTCGGCGGCCTGTGGCCCGATGTGGATCAAAGGGATCAGGTCTGGGGAAGCTTCCAGAATTATCTGAACCAGGTGATCGCCGGCGTATATTGGCAAATGACATATGGAGCGCTGAACGATACGCTTGAATCGCTGTTCAGCGCTGCCACCGACTTCGTCTCTATCTCCGATGAAGATTATGCGATGAAGAAGCAGGCCTTCGAAAACCTGTATAATCTGGTGAACAACACCGAATCGTTCTTCGTCGACAAAGAGACGCCGGAGAAACGGTTCTCCTTCCTGGTTCCCTTCGCGACACTACGCCTGGCGACGCTGCGGGAAAACCTGCAGCATTACGCTTATTATTATGGCAGCGAGCCGTCTCCCGGGGAGGTGGATCGACTGACCCTGGAAATCCGCGACTCAATCGCCCTGTACCAGGAGCTTCTGAGCGAAGCGCGGGCCCGGATCCTGGATCGTCGAGACCAGATGATCTATGTGGACGATGATGTTCTGATCGATCTCTATTATGGAAGTCGCGCGAGCATGGCCGAGCCGGACACGCTCGATTCAAGACGCTATTATGCCGAAAATATTCTGAACAAGCTGGCCCTGAAGCTGGATGAAAACATCGCGACGAGCCAGCTCTGGCCCCATTTCGACCCGGCCGTAACCGATCCGGTACAGCCGCCGGTTCTGGACTACATCAGCGGCCCGGTTGGATATTATTGGTACGGGGTTCAAAATTTCACCCAGGTGACCGAGCAGGGACGGATCACCGGGATTACCCTCTGGACGATCGATGGCGGCAACAATCCCGCCTACCAGAACGGCCTCGAGCTTTACATCGACGGGGCGGGCCAAGGCCGGGTTTGCGGCCAGGACGGCACACCCCAGACACTCGACCTGGCACTCGACGAGGATATCGTCGAGGTAAACGGCACCTCCTCCCTGCGCTATCTTCGCTTTGCGTCGAACCGCGGAACGGACGTGACCGCCGGCGACCCCAATCAAGGTGGAGGCGACTTTCAGTTCGTCCCGCTTCCGGACACGCTCAATACCCGGCTGGTCGGCCTGTCCGGGTCGGCCGGCGCCGTGCCTGGCGAACCCTCATCCCTCGCCGCCGTGCGGGCCATCGCCGCGCACTGGAGATGCGAGCTGCCGATCGACACCGATAACCCGGCCAGCCCGGCGCAGAAGTGATATGACACAAGGTCGGGGGCGGGCACGAGATTCCGAGATTCGGGGACACTATAACAATCTGACTGCCCTCAATTAAGTAAAGTGTCCCCGAGTCTTCCCGAGTCTTTTCGAGTCTTTTCGATCGATGAGATCGCGGCGCGACGGTCAGTCTCCGCCACCCTTGGCCGGCACCAGCATCGCGAGAGCGAGCCCGCCGAGCGCCGCCAGGCTCGCGCCATAGGCAAATGCGGCCGCGTGGCCGACATGATCCCACAACAGGCCGGCGACCGCGCTTGCGACGAGCCCGGACAGGCCGACCGTCGCGCTGTACCAGCCGATTCCGCCGGCGCGGCGGGCCTCGGGCACCATATCGCTCGCGAACGCCTTGCCGACGGCGCGAAAGATGCCCTGATAGGCGCCGTAAAGGACGAACAGCAGACCGATGAGGATGAGGTTCGTGATCAGCGCGAACCCGAGGTAGCTGACGGCGAAAACGGCAAGCCCGAGGAGGAGGATGTTGCGCCTGCCGATCCGGTCCGACAGCGCGCCCGCCGGATAGGAGACGAGCGCCGCGACGAGGTTGAACGCCGCATAGATGAGGATCGTCGCTTGAAGCGACACGCCGAGCTCGCGGGTCCGCAAGATGAGGAAGGCATTGCTCGAATTACCGAGCCCTGCGACCGCGGTGGCGATGAGATAGGCCCGGTACCGGCGCGGCAGCGCGCGCGCGTCGGTCTCGAACGTCACCTTGGCCCGGCCGGCGGCGGGCCTTTTTTCGCTGACGAAGAATATCATCGCGAGCGCCAGAAACCCCGGGACGATGGCGAGGTAGAAAATCCAGCGCAGGTCGAGCCCCCAGGCCGCCAGCAGGATCACGGTCAGGACCGGCCCGAGAAAGGCGCCGGCATTGTCGCCCGCGCCCTCGAGCCCGAACGCCCTGCCGCGATGCGCGTCGTCGGCGGACGCAGCGAGCAGCGCGTCGCGCGGCGCCGAGCGCGTGCCGGCGCCCAGCCGGTCGAGGAAGCGCGCGCCGAGCACCCCGGTCCAGACGGTCGAAAGGCCGATCAGCGGCTTGGCGATCGCGGCCAGCGCATAGCCGATCAAGGCGAGCGGCTTGCGGCGGCGCAGGCGATCCGACAGCGATCCCGCGAAGCCGGGGACGATATTCTGGACGCCGGTGGCGATCCCTTCGATCAGGCCGACCGCCGCGCCGCTCGCGTGAAGGCTTTGCGTCAGGAAGACGGGCAGCACCGGATAGAGCATTTCGGTCGACACGTCAGCGAACAGGCTCGCGAGCGCAAGCAGCCAGGTATCGCGCGACAGGCCCGAAAAGCGGCCGCGCCGCGTCGGGTTCGGCCGGGGATTCGGCCGTGCTCCGTCGCCCTCAGGCGCGACTCCGCCAGGTTTGGGTTCCGCCATTCCACCTCCGGTCTAATTGGAGGCAGCTGCGCGCGCCAGCCAGTGCGTGCGTTTCCGGTGCTCGCCTCGCAACGCTCCGTAACCAGCTTTCGCCATCCCTGACGTGAGTGAGGCGACAGGTCGGGCGGCGGGGAGCACCCGCCCGCGGCAACCTCCCTGTAATTGGCCCTACGTCGCCCCTATCTTGCTCCCGTCAACCAGAGGCGAGATTCGTCATGACGACCCGTATCCTTCTCCAGACCACGATCGAGCCCGTGGCCGACGACTGGAACATCGCCCGTTTCTCTCTGCTCAGCGACCATCTCGCCGGATTGCGCGGGGAGGACGGGGCGCCGCTCTACAGCGTGACGGCGCGCGATCGGGAAGCGCCACCCGGCATTTCCGATCCAGTGCTGGCGACGATCGACCAAAGCGATTTCGACGAACTGTGGCTGTTCGCGGTGGACATCGGCAACGGGCTGAACGCCGAGGAATGCGCAGCGATCGGGCGGTTCCGCGATGGCGGCGGCGGGCTGCTGGTCACGCGCGATCACATGGATCTCGGATCGTCGGTCTGCGATCTTGGCGGCGTCGGGCGGGCGCATCATTTCCATTCGCACAATCTGGATCCAGACCCGGCGCGGCGCGCGATCGACGATCCCTTTACCACGGCGATTCTCTGGCCGAATTTCCATTCCGGCGCGAATGGCGATTATCAGGAGATCGCCCCTGTCGGCGCTGTTCACCCGCTCCTCGCCGACCCCGACGCGCCCGGCGGCGTGCTGCGCTTTCTTCCGGCCCATCCCCATGAAGGCGATGTCTCGGCGCCCGCCGACGACCCGAGCGCACGGGTGATCGCGACCGGCACCAGCAAGGTGACCGGGACGCGTTTCGCGATCGCGGTGGCGTTCGAGCCGCAGCCGGGCGGCGCCGGGCCGGCGGTGGCGCAATCGACCTTCCACCATTTCGCCGACTATAATTGGGACCCGGGCACCGGCGCGCCGAGCTTCGTCACCGAAGCGCCGGGGCGCACGCTGATCGAGAATGCCGAGGCGCTACGCTCAACCGGGCACTATGTGGCCAATCTCGCGCTATGGCTGGCCGAGGGGCGCAGGATGCGGCGATCCGAAGCGGCGCGGCTTGACGAAAAGCTCGACGAAGCGCTCGAGCTGAGCTTTCCCGCGAGCGACCCGATCGCGATCGACCCAATCGCGATCGACTCAGTCCCTGGCGAGTGAGTCAAGCCAGACGAGCGTTGCCGCCGCGCTCGATCCACAACCTTTAGATATTGATGCTCGTCGGGATCAGGCTCGGCTGGAGGAAGGTGTAAGCACTGCGGCGTTCGGCGTTGCGCGCGACGATCCTGGCCTCGACCTGCTGCAACACCGCCTGGAAGCGCGGCAGTGCGCAATCGGCGCCGATGATCGCTGGATCGCGGAACCAGGCGGGATAGGGGAAATCGTTGCTGAGATAGGTGCCGAGCGGGCGATAATAGACCGATCCGAGCAGGTACAGCACGTCGAGCTGTTCGATCGCGAGCGGCAGCGGCGGCATATAGCCAAGCCATTCCTGCCGGTTCTGCCCCGTCTGTACGGTCGGCGCTGCGGTCCAGCCGGCGCCGGTGACGGCCGGGGCAAAGGACATGATCGGCTTTTGCGGGAAGTTCACCGCCGCATGCTGCGCGCTGGCGGTGAACATCACCATGGTGCAGACCAGCGCAAGCTGCGCGCGCGTGGTGATCGGCTTGAAGCCCTTGACCGCGCCCTCGGCCATGAGCGAGGCGGTCCAGGCGGCGAGCTCGGTGTCGCCGGTCACCGCGGCATCGTCGACATAATAGATATCGACATATTGAGTCGCCCAGTCGTGGATCGCCTGCCACACCAGCAGGGCATCGTCGCGATAGGGGTAATCGGGCAGTTTCGTCGCGTCCGCCACGCCGCGCGCGGCGAGATCATCGGGCAGCATCTTCGCGTAGAAATCGAACGACAGCCGCGCGGCCGAAGCGGTCAGCTGGCTCGAGCTGATGGTGCCGCCGAAGATATGGTCGATCGGGCCATTGGCCGCGATCAGCGAGGTCGCCGCCTGGTTGTTGATGAAGAGCAGCCCCTCGAAATGCGGTACCAGCAGCCCCCAGAGCGGATGGACGGTCGCGAGGTTGCGTCGGGTTGCGACGGCAAAGGCCTCGATCACCAGATGGGTGTGCGCCAGATGCGCGACGAGCTCGTGATAATTGCCGTCGGCGACCTGCACGACCAGCTTGGCCATTTCCCAGCCCCATTGCTCGGCCGCGATCACCGAGGGGGTGAAGATGGGGTTGGCGCTGCTGTCCTGCCCGCACTGGATCGCCACGGGCACGAGCGCGGCGCCGCCCGGCGGCACGGCGAACAGGGCCATTGGCTGATAGACATATTTCTGCAGGCCATCCCACATGCCGGGGACCAGCGCCGACAGCTCGACATAGTCGCACAGATAGAGGCGTCCGTCGGCGAGCGCCGCGGCCAGGGTATCGCCGGCGACCACCGCCGCATATTGCGCCTCGGTCAGCGGGAAGTTCGCGGGCAGCGCATCGATATTCTTGATCAGGACTGAATTCGGCCCGGCGACGCGCAGCCGCGCGAAGACATCGTCTTCCTGGAAACCATAGGCGATGCCGGGCACGCGCAGGCTGTCGAACAGCGCCATATAGGCCTCGAGCGACGCCGCTGCTCCCGGGTTGCCGACCGACCCCGTCGGGTCGATCGACGCGACGATATCGCGCACTTCGCGGGCATGGCTCCTGAGCAGCGCGCGATGCGCATCATGCTCGAGATAATCGACCCCGGTCTCCACTTCAGCGCCGACCCGCCCGAGCAGGCCGCCGCCCGCCTGGCGGGCGTAATGAGCGCGGATGCCGGCGACCGATTCAGCAATCTGGTGACAGCGCACCCGGGCGGCCGCATGCGGCGGCGCGGTGGGCGGCGCCTGATGCAGATGGCCCGACAGATCGCGCGGGTCGGACACGTCATGGGTGACGTCGGTGGCGTCGAGGCCGGAGCCATGCTTCGAGAGATCAAGGGCGAGCCGGTTGAAAACGATCTTCAGCCCCACCTCGATCAGCAGGAGGAACCAGGCGAGCGTCGGCTCATCGTTCAACGGCACCGTGGCGGAGAGCGGCACGCCGGGCAGTGTGGGCACGCTGGTGGTCCATTCATAGGTGACCCGCGCGGCGGCGATCTGGGCGATGCGCTTCGCCTGTTCGGCGGGCGTGTCATTCTGGGGAAGCGTGGGCTGGACGGCTGCGCGCGACATTCGCTGCTCCTGCAAGGCGGGTGGCGTGGTAACGGCGATATTAACCAGGATCGTGAAGAAAACCTTACATTCGCGCCATTTCGGTTCATTCCGCCACGCGTGACGCGAGCAGGCGGCTCCGGAGATGTACTTAACCGGCGGGTAATTCTTGATCGTTACGCCCTTGACCCATGATAATGGTCCAGACCCTGTGGCGGACGGTGTTCCCGCCCATTCCCGACGTGATTCTGGGAGACTTCAAGCTGTTGCGGGCCGCCCGGCTGCAAAGCCAGATCCCGTTGCTGTACCTGACCCTGTTGCTGACCATCCCGACCACCATCTACGGGTCGAGCCAGGGCGCGCCGGCCTGGGTACGGGTCGGCATGCCGGCGGTGATGGGGACTGCGTGCCTGCTTCGTTTCATTGCCTGGATGAAGAAGCGCAAGCAGACGCTCGACGTGCAGGGCGCCGCGCGGATGATCAACGGCGCGACCTGGGTTTCCGGGACGCTCGGCGTGATCTGCAGCACCTGGTGCGTGATGAGCTTTCTCACCGCCGCCCCCGAGCTTCGCATCTATTACCCGATGATCATGGCCATGGGGTCGCTCGCCACTGCCTATTGCCTCTCCACGATCCGCGGCGCGACGATCATCAACCTGCTGATCGGCCTGCTGCCGATCTCGCTGCTCCTGCTCTTCTCGGGCAGCCGGATGGACCTGGCGGCGGGCACCAGCCTGGTGGTGGCCAGCGCTTTCCTGCTGCGCATGATCTTCCAGCAGCATGAGCAACTGGTCGACCTGCTGCTGCTGCAGCGCCAGATGCGCGAGCTCGCCGATACCGATCCGCTGACCGGCCTGCCCAACCGGCGCGTGCTCGCCGAGCGGCTCGAACTGGAGATCCAGTTCGCCCGTCACGGCTCCAGTTTCGCGCTGGCCTTGCTCGATCTCGACGGATTCAAGCCGGTCAACGACCAATATGGCCATGCGTGCGGCGACCTGCTGCTCTGCGAAGTGGCCGACCGCCTGCGCAAGGCCTGTGGGATCCACGCGCTGCCGGCCCGACTCGGCGGCGACGAATTCGCGATCCTCGTGCCTGGCGGATCAGCGATCGCTCTCGCCGCCGTCGCCGACCATATGCTCGCCGCGCTGGTGCCGCCCTATCAGATCGAAGGCCGCGTCATCCGGGTGGGCGCCAGCATCGGCGTCGCCACCTGGCCGGGCGACGGCGCGACATCGCGGGAGTTGTTCGAAACCGCCGACGCAGCGCTCTATGCCGTCAAGGCACAGCGGAACGAGCGCGCGAACCCTGGCGACGACGGGCGCGCAGGGCAGGTACGGGCGGCTTGAAGAGCGCGCGGGATCGCATCGCGATTCAACGCCCGGGCGCGATGCGTCATGCTGAGCGCCCGCCGCGGCGGGAAAATCTCGCCCCGTTGGAAATGTCAGCAACCCTCATGACATTCCCAACACGCACAGCTGCGCGCCATCCCGATTCAACATCGCGCCCAACCGCCATAAACCGGCGAGGTCACGAGGCGGCGCGGCTCATTCTCATCGTTGGACAGCATTCAGGGCCCATGTCGTCATCCGCGCGCCCCGCAGTTGGTTGCCCGGCGGCCTGCCCTTCGATACGGGTCGGATTTTAGGGTCGACCCGCTAGATCGACAGGGTCGCGCCGGCGGGCAGATCGATGCCTGTTGCGTCCGGCTCCGGCGGGCCGGCCTTGATCCAGGCGGCATGGGCATGGGCAGTCGCCACGATCTGCGCGACGCCGTCGCCCGGCCAGGTGCGGACACGAACGACCTGGTGCGCGAGGGCGCGATCGGGCTCCATCATCACCCAGCCGAGCGGACGCTCCGGTGTGGCGCGCTCGCCCGCCGCCTTCATCGCGGCCCTGATCCGTTCGGCCACCGCCTCGGGCAGATATTGCCAGACGACCGAATGCATCAGCACGCGGGTGACGCCGTCAGCCTGCGGCTCGGCGAGGCGGGCCTCGACCCAATCGGCCGCATCCGCGCGGTCGAGCTGAACGGGGCGTTCACGCAACATGGCGATCGCGGTTTTCAGCCGCGCGATCCGATCGGGCTTCTCGGCCCAGACATAAGCGGTGAGCCGTGCCTCGGCGACGGGGTCAGTCGCATCGATCGGCTGGATGTCGCAGCCGCGCACCGCGACGATCTCGATCGGGACGACAGGCGCGGGCGGGCCGCGCCATTCGGGCCTGATCAGAATCGGCGCGTCTGCCGGTCCGACCAGCGTACCACCGAGGTCGAACCGGTAGCGGTCGATCATCAGGTTCAGCCCGGCGCTCGAGCCGATCTCGAGAATCTCGATGCGCGGGCCATGGCGGCGCGCGACCTCGAGCAGCCCGGTCATCAGCGCGGCCGAGCGGCCCGGCTCGTTGGTCTGGGGTGGCCCGTCGAGCCAGGGCATCAGTTCGGCATCGTGCGCGATCAGGGTTCGCGCCAGCACGGCTTCGATCGCGTCCGGATCAGTCACCCTGCCCTCGAACACCGCTGACAAATCCGGATCGCGCCCGGCGAGCACCAGCGCATGCAGGCCGCCGATGAGGCGAAGCGGCAGTGCGTCGCGAGTCGGCTCGCCCGGCCAGTCGACGACGCGGGCGCCGACCGCGCTGTCGCGATTGAGGCCTTTGGCGAGCGCGGTGCAGAGTCGCGCATAGGCAGGCGCGTCCATGTTCCGGCAATAATATTCCTGGATCATGAATGCGCCGCGATTATTCTCTTCGCTGGACATGCCCGCCTTCCCGCTGATCGCTGCGTCTGTTGCGCCCGCGAACACCCCCAAGTAAAGCCCCGCTCACTCATGACCGATCCGATCATCATTGCCGTCCCCAAGGGGCGCATCCTCGCCGAGGCCGTGCCGCTGCTCGAACGTGCCGGCATCACCCCCGAAGCGGCCTTTGGCGACGAGGAAAGCCGCGCGCTGCGCTTCTCGACCAGCAACCCCGGAATCGACCTGATCCGGGTCCGCGCCTTCGACGTCGCGACCTTCGTGGCGCACGGCGCTGCGCAATTGGGGATCGTGGGATCCGACGTGCTGGCCGAATTCGATTATTCCGAGCTTTATGCCCCGGTCGATCTGGGGATCGGGCATTGCCGGTTGTCGGTCGCCGAACCGGCCGACATGGCCGAGAGCGACGATCCGCGCGGCTGGAGCCATGTGCGGATCGCGACCAAATATCCGCATGTGACGCGGATGCATTTCGAGGCGCGCGGCGTACAGGCGGAATGCGTGAAGCTGAACGGAGCGATGGAGCTGGCGCCGACCCTGGGGCTTGCGCCGCGGATCGTCGACCTGGTGTCGTCGGGAAAGACGCTCAAGGAGAATGGCCTGGTCGAGGTCGAGGTGATCGCCGAGGTGACCTCGCGGCTGATCGTCAACCGGGCCGCGTTCAAGACCCGGCCCGAGGTGGTACCGCTGGTCGAGGCGTTCCGGCGGGCGGTTGCGATGGAGAAGGCAGCGTGAGCGGGCTACTTCTCCCCTCCCGCTCGCGGGAGGGGTCGGGGGAGGGCCTGTCATCCCGGGCCACCTTCTCGACATGCCCTCCCCCAGCCCCTCCCGCAGGCGGGAGGGGAGTAAGAAGGTGATTCGCCTTTCCACCTCCGATCCCGGCTTCGAGCGGGAATTCACCGCGCTGGTCAACGCGCGCCGCGAGGCCGATGCTGATGTCGCGCGCGACGTGCGCACCATTGTCGCGAGCGTGCGTGACGAGGGCGATGCCGCGCTGCAGGCATTCACGAAGAAATTCGACCATCATGATCTCAACCAGACCGGCTGGCGGATCGAGAAGGCCGAGTGGCTCGCCGCGCACCAGTCGCTCTCTGCCGAGCTGCGCGACGCGCTCGAGCTCGCTGCCGAGCGCATCGCGACCTATCATCTCAAGCAGAAGCCCGAGGACAGCGACACGGTGGATTCGGCGGGCGTCCGCCTCGGCGCGCGCTGGAACGCAATCCAGAATGCGGGGATCTATATTCCCGGCGGACGCGCTGCCTATCCCTCCTCGGTGCTGATGAACGCAATTCCGGCCAAGGTTGCCGGCGTCGAACGGCTGGTAATGGTCACGCCGACCCCCAATGGCGAGGTCAACCCGCTTGTCCTCGCCGCCGCGCACATCGCCGGGGTCGACGAGATCTGGCGGATCGGCGGGGCGCAGGCGATCGCGGCGCTGGCTTATGGCACCGGGCGGATCGGCGCTGTCGACGTGATCACCGGCCCGGGCAACGCCTGGGTCGCCGAGGCCAAGCGCCAGCTCTACGGCGTGGTCGGCATCGACATGGTCGCTGGGCCAAGCGAGATCGTCGTCGTCGCTGATGGCAGGAACGACCCGGAATGGATCGCCGCCGACCTGCTCAGCCAGGCCGAGCACGACCCGACCAGCCAGTCGATCCTGTTCACTGACGATGCGGGCTTTGCGAAAGCGGTGGCCGACGCGGTCGACCTGCAGATCGGGACGCTCGCGACGGCGCAGGTGGCCCGGGCGAGCTGGGACGCGAACGGGGCGATCATCGTCACCGCCAACCTGATGGAAGCGATGCCGCTGGTCGACCGGCTTGCGCCCGAGCATCTCGAGCTCGCCTGCGATGACCCGCAGCCGCTGTTTGACCGGGTGCGGCATGCGGGCTCGGTATTTCTGGGGCGGCTCACGCCCGAGGCGATCGGCGATTATGTCGCCGGACCCAACCACGTGCTGCCGACCGGCCGGCGGGCGCGTTTCGCGTCTGGGCTGTCGGTGCTCGATTTCATGAAGCGGACGAGCTTCTTGCAGCTCGACCAGGGCGCGCTCGCAGCGATCGGCCCGGCGGCGATTGCGCTGGCCGAGGCTGAAGGGCTGCCCGCCCATGCAAAGTCGGTGGCATCGCGCCTTGCCGGCGACCAGACGGAAACATTGTTATGACCAAGATCTCCGCCCGCTCAAAGGCGCGCGCCGCCGCCCGGCTTGCCGCCACACAGGCGCTGTATCAGCACGAAATGAAGGCGACCGCCGTGGCGCCGCTGCTGCACGAATTCCACCAGCATCGGCTCGGCGCGACGATCGAGGATGCCGAATATGCCGAGGCCGAGGTCGACTTCTTCGACGATATTGTGCGGGGCACGGTGGCACGGCAGGCCGAGATCGACACGGCCATCAGCGGCAAGCTCGCCGCGGGCTGGGCGCTCGAGCGGCTCGATCGCTCGATGCGGGCGATCCTGCGCGCCGGCACCTATGAACTGCTCGCGCGCGCCGATGTGCCCGCGGCAACGGTGATCACTGAATATGTCGACGTCGCGCACGCCTTTTTCGACAAGCGCGAGGCCGGGTTCGTCAACGGGCTGCTCGATGCGATCGCGAAGGATGTTCGGGGTTAAGTCACGAAAAGCCCCTCCCCTGAAGGGAAGGGGAGAAGAATGACCGAATCCGACTTTCTCGCAGCGCTTCGCACCCTGCCGCTCCACGCCGCCGCCCGCGGCCTTCGCGACGATGTCGCCCTGCTCTCTCCCGCCGGCCCGCTCGTCCTCACCACCGATACGGTGGTCGAGGGCGTCCACTATGTCGCAACCGACCCGGCGGAAGACGTCGCCTGGAAGCTGGTCGCGGTGAATCTTTCTGATCTGGCCGCCAAGGGCGCAGTCCCGGTCGGGGTGATGCTCAATTATCCGCTGGGTGATGATGCCTGGGATCGCGCCTTCATCGAAGGGCTGGGCGAAATCCTGACGCGCTTCGGCTGCCCGCTGATCGGTGGCGACACCTTCTCGCTTCCGGCGGGGAGCGCCCATGTCCTGACCCTCACCGCGATCGGCGAGGATGCCCCCGCGCCGCCGCGGAGCGGCGCGCAGGCCGGCGACTCGCTCTGGGTTGCGGGCATGATCGGCGATGCGGGTGCCGGACTCGCGATCGCGCAAGGTGCGTTCGGGCCGACAAGCCTGCTCGCCGCCTATCGCCGGCCAGTGCCGCTGCTCGCCGAGGGCCGGCTGCTTGCGCCCATCGCCCATGCGATGATGGACGTCTCCGACGGGCTGCTGCTCGATGCGGCGCGGATGGCGGTGGCCAGTGGCCTCGCGGTTTCGATCGACCTCGCCGCCATCCCGCTTTCCACTGATTACTGCGCCTATGCCGGCGAGGACCGCGCCGCCCGCCTCGCCGCGGCAACCGCGGGCGACGACTATGCGCTGCTGTTCGCTGCGCCGGCCGGGCTTCAACCGCCCGTGCCCGCCACCCGGATCGGCAGTTTCGCCGCTGGTAGCGGGATCAGCCTTCATGATGGGGCCGGGACAGTGCCGCTGCCCGCACGGCTCGGCTTCGAGCACACGGCCTGAGCGGCTTGCGCTCAGGCCACGCCCCTTTATACAACCCCGCAAACCGTTGGCGACGAAGGCTTTGGCCAAGTACGCCGGGACATAATAGGGGAAGAGCTACATGACGATCGTCTATGCGGCCATGATTTGCGGCGTGATTGCCGTACTTTATGGAATCATCACCAGCCGGCAGATTCTCGCGGCCAGCGCGGGCAACGAGAAGATGCAGGACATCGCCGCCGCCATTGCGGAAGGCGCCAAAGCCTATCTCGGCCGGCAATACCGTACCATCGCGATCGTCGGCGTCGTCGTCGCCATCCTGGTCGGCTATTTCCTCGGCATCCTCTCGGCAGCGGCCTTCGCCGTCGGCGCGATCCTGTCGGGGGTGACCGGCTTCATCGGCATGAACGTGTCGGTAAAGGCCAATGTCCGCACAGCCGAAGCAGCACGCACCTCGCTGCAGGGCGGTCTGACCATGGCATTCCGCTCGGGCGCCGTCACCGGCATGCTGGTGGCTGGCCTCGGTCTCCTCGCGATCACCCTGCTGTTCTGGTACATGATCGCGATCCGCCATCTCGATCTCGCGGTCCATGCCGACCGGCGCGTCATCGTCGACTCGCTCGTCGCCCTTGCATTCGGCGCCTCGCTGATCTCGATCTTCGCGCGTCTCGGCGGCGGCATCTTCACCAAGGCGGCCGATGTCGGCGCCGATCTGGTCGGCAAGGTCGAGGCCGGCATTCCCGAGGACGACCCCCGCAATCCTGCCACCATCGCCGACAATGTCGGCGACAATGTCGGCGATTGCGCCGGCATGGCGGCCGACCTGTTCGAGACCTATGTCGTCACCATCGGCGTGACGATGGCCTCGATCGCGCTGCTCCTGCCCAATGCCGACCATCTCTTCCAGTTGATGACCCTGCCGCTGCTGGTCGGCGGCGTCTGCGTCATCACCTCGATCATCGGCACCTACATGGTCCGTCTCGGCGGCAGCGGCTCGATCATGGGCGCGCTCTACAAGGGTTTCTGGACCACCGTCATCCTGTCGATCCCGGCGATCTATTTCGCGACCCAATATGTGCTCGGCGACATGCACGCAGCGATCGGCGGCTCGAGCGCGCTCGGCGACGTGGCCGGCTCGCTGACCCCGGAAGCGGTTGCCGGCGCCGGCGCAGTGACCTTTACCGGCATGAAGCTGTTCATCTGCATGATGATCGGCCTCGCGCTTACCGGCGCGCTGGTGTGGATCACTGAATATTATACCGGCACCAACTTCCGCCCGGTCCGCTCGATCGCCAAGGCCTCCGAAACCGGCCACGGCACCAACGTCATCCAGGGCCTCGCGGTCAGCCTGGAAAGCCCGGCCCTGCCGACGCTGGTCATCTCGATCGCAGTGATCGGCTGCTTCCAGCTCGCGGGCATCATCGGCATCGCCTTCGGCGCGACCGCGATGCTTGCGCTGGCCGGCATGGTCGTTGCGCTCGACGCCTATGGCCCGGTGACCGACAATGCCGGCGGCATTGCCGAAATGGCCGGCCTGCCCGACGACGTACGCCACCGCACCGATGCGCTGGACGCAGTCGGCAACACCACCAAGGCGGTCACCAAGGGCTATGCGATCGGTTCGGCCGCGCTCGCGGCTTTGGTGCTGTTCGGCGCCTATACGACTGATCTGGGCATCTACTTCCCTGATCTGCACGTCGATTTCACGCTCTCCAATCCATACGTCATCGTCGGCCTGCTGCTCGGCGCGCTGCTGCCGTTCAGCTTCGGCGCATTCGGCATGACAGCGGTCGGCCGGGCGGCCGGCTCGGTCGTCGAGGATGTCCGGGCGCAGTTCCGCGACAACCCCGGCATCATGGAGGGCACGGTTCGCCCAAACTATGCCCGCACCGTCGATCTCGTCACCAAGGCGGCGATCAAGGAGATGATCATCCCGTCGCTGCTGCCGGTGCTCGCGCCGATCGTGGTGTATTTCGTGATCACCGCGGTCGCCGACCAGGCAAGCGGCTTCGCCGCGCTCGGCGCGCTGCTGCTCGGCGTGATCGTCTCCGGCCTGTTCGTCGCCATCTCGATGACCTCGGGCGGCGGCGCCTGGGACAATGCCAAGAAATATATCGAGGACGGCCATCATGGCGGCAAGGGCAGCGAAGCCCATAAGGCAGCCGTCACCGGCGACACCGTCGGCGATCCGTACAAGGACACAGCCGGCCCGGCGGTGAACCCGATGATCAAGATCACCAACATCGTCGCCCTGCTGCTGCTCGCCGCACTGGCGGCGCATGCGGGGGTCGTCGGCTAGGACGTCTCGACAGTTGAGATTTGCGAAAGGGCCCCGTTCAACTGAACGGGGCCTTTTTTTAAGCCGCGCTGATCACCACCGGAAGCGGCCTTGCCCACGAATCCATCCATGCTACGCTGGCAACAGAAAAACGCGGGGGCACCGTAGAGCAATGAAACCGAGTAATTTCGTTGGCTTGGCTGCGATTATCGTCACACTCTCACTCAGTGGCGCAGCGTTGGCGGAGACCAAACCAGGCACCGAATGGGCGGGCAAGACCGTGCCGCTCGAGACGTTCGCGCAGTTTCCGATGATCGCCGATCCCGAGATCACTCCCGACGGCAAATGGATCGCCACCAAGATTCGCGCCAATGGCGCGCAGGTTCTCGCCCTTCTCGCAGTGCGGCAGGCCAATGTCGCGCCGATGATCATCGCCCGCGACGACGATTTCAGCACAGACAAACAGGGTGACCAGCAGATTATCGGATATGAGTGGGTCGACAGCGATCATTTGCTGATCAGGATCGATTCGCGCGATAATTTCGCGGGCGAGTGGTTCGATAATATCCGCTACGCCGCCTATAATCGGGTTACGAAAAAGGTCGTCCCGCTCGGCTGGGACAAGGCGTTCGCTCAAACAACCGCGCTCTGGACGTCGTCAAGCGGGATGCCGCATATACTGCTCCAGCGGCAGAACCTCGACTACGGCACCGAGCTGTCGGGCAATCCCGAAGTGATCGATGTCGATCTCGATACCGGCAAATACAAGACGGTGATGCGGCCGAATCCCAATGTTTCCCGTTGGACGGCCGATTCGGACGGCGTCGTTCGCCTGGGAGAAATGCGCGATTCCGAAACCGGCAAGGTCCAGATCCTCTACCGGCCCGATGCGTCGACGCCAATGCACACGATCGTAAACCAGGTACCTGACCGCTATACCGGCGTGGCGCTGCCGAGCCTGTTCGTCAGCGGCGGGAACAAGGCCTATACCTTCAGCCGGGCAGACGGCTTCGCGGCGCTGTATGAATATGACCTCGCCGCCATGGCGGTCGGCAAGAAGGTCTTCGGCGTCAACGGGTACGACATTGACGACGCCTCTCTCACCCCGGATCGCAAGGCGCTCGAATCGGTTACGGTAACCGAAGGGCGAACCAGCCATCATTATTTCGATCCGCGACTGAAGGAGATCGAAAGCCTGCTCGAGGAGAGCTACGGCAAGGGCAATGTTTATATCGCCACTGCCGACGCAGCGCGCGAGACCATCGTGTTTCGTGTCGCGGCGATGGGTCAGGCGGAAAGCTGGTATGTCTTCGATACGCTCAAAGGCGGGATTGGGAGGATAGCCTATGCGAATGATACGTTGAAGGACGCGATGCTCAATCCCGTCTCGATCGTGCGTTATGCGGCAAGCGACGGCAAGCAGATCGAGGCAGTCCTGACGATGCCGCGGCACCGCATCGGCGAGAAGAAACTACCGCTCGTCATATTGCCCCATGGCGGGCCCTGGGCTCGCGACAGCGCCGATTGGGACGCGTATGGCTGGGCGCAGGCGCTCGCCGAATATGGCTATGTCGTGATCCAGCCCAATTATCGGGGATCGACCGGCTATGGGAGAGACTGGGAGAAAGCCTCGGAAAAGGCGTGGGGCTATCGGATGCAGGACGATCTCAATGATGCGATCACCTATCTTGCCGGAAGCGGCACCGTCGATCCGAAGCGCGTGTGCATGATGGGCTGGTCCTATGGTGGCTACGCCGCCAGCCGCGCGGCCGAGCGCGACGGCGACAAATATCGCTGCGCAATCAGCGGCGCCGGCGTCCATGACCTGACCGCGATGATCCGCTACGACAAGAATTATCTGGGACGCTATGGGGCAAAGACCGGAATGGGTTCTGCGAGCGTCGACCTTGTCGACGCCTCGCCCGGCCTTCATCCCGAGAAATATTCGACGCCGATCCTGATCATTCAAGGCGCACGCGACAAGCGCGTGCCGCCAGCCCAGTCTCGCGATCTCGTCGCCCGGCTGAAGCACGCGGGCAAGATCGAGGGCAAGGATTTCGTCTATATCGAGCAGCCCCTCAACACGCATAATCTGCTGCGCGAGGCCGATCGTGTTCAAGTGTTGAAGGAGGCGAAGAAGTTTCTGGATCAGCATAATCCTGCCTAGAAGGGACCAGCCGTTTCGCTGCCCAGTCGATCTCAGCACCGTCATATCGCCCTGCCGCGGATCACCGCGCTGGCGGCGCATGCGGGGTCGTCGGCTGGAGTCCAAGCCCTTAGATCCGGATTGGGGACAATTCCCGATCGGAAACGCGAGAGCCGTGTCGGAAGTGATTCCGGCGCGGTTCTTTTTTGCGGAAAAAGTCCCGTGAGGGCCATTGCTTGAGGAAGACACGGGCGCGATACTGGGCGTGAGGAAAAACCGGGGGGATTTCAATGATATTGCGTATTGCAGCCGTGTCGCTGGGGTTGGTCGCCGCGAGCGCCATACCCTTCGCACCGAGCAGCGCGGCGCCCCAGGCGCAGGCACAAGCCGCAGCGCAGGCGCCCGCGGCGACCCCGGCTCCCGCCACTGCCGGCCCGATCCCGCTCGAGAATTTCGCTCAGCTGCCCTTCTTCGAAGCACCGAGCCTGTCGCCTGACGGGAAGAAGGTCGCCGGCGAGATCGCGATCAAGGGCAAGCAGCGTTTCGCGATCATCGAACTCGCCGATACCTCGCATGTCGCATTGATTGATCCGGGCGACGTTGACCTCCGGAGCTGGTCCTGGGTCAACAATGACTGGCTGGTCGCGGTGGTGGCCGCGACCCGTGACGTCGAGGGCGATTCCTGGATTCTGAGCCGCGCCGTTGCGATCAGCGCCGATGGCAAGAAATCCCAGATACTGGGCAAGGACATGGCGGCGCAGGACGCTGGCGAGATCCTCTGGAAGGCCTCCGACGGCACCCCGCATATCCTGTTGTCGCTGCAGACGTCGATCTATTCGAACGAGGAAGGCTTCTGGCCTGAAGTCCGCGATTTCGACGTTTCGAACGGCCGGAGCAAGCGCGTCGCGGGCCCGGTCCCGAATGTGATGGACTGGTATGCCGACGGCGCCGGCATCGTCCGCGCCGGCATCGCCTATAATGACGACAGCCGCAGCTCCAGCCTGCTCTACCGTGACAAGCAGGGCGCGACATTCCACACGATCGCGCGGGCGCGTGGCCGCGGATCCTCGCTCGGCAATGTCCCGGCGATGTTCCTGCCCGAGCCCGGCAAGGCGATCGCCTATGACGATGACGACGGATTCAACGCGCTGTACAATCTCGATCTCGCCACGCTCAAAACCGGCGACAAGCTGTTCGGCGTACCGGGCTATGATCTCGACGATCTCATCACTGCCGATGACGGGACCCGGCTGATCGGCGTTGAATATACCGATACCCGTCGGCGTACCCATTGGTTCGATCCGGCGCTCGCCGAGATCCAGACCGCGATCGACAAGAGCGTCGGGGAACGCCGGGCCAATATCGTTTCCTGGAGTCGCGATTTCGGCGTGATGATCGTCTGGGTCGGCGGCGCGGACCGGCCCGGCGACTATTATGTCTTCAACCAGGCCGATGGCCGGATGCGCTTCCTCGCCCATGTCAGCTCGACGCTCGTCGCGGCGCATTATGCGCCGGTCAAGACGATCCACTACAAGGCGCGCGACGGGCTCGATATCTCTGCGGTGCTGACGCTGCCGCGCAACAAGTCGGCGACCAAGCTGCCGTTGATCATGATGCCGCATGGCGGCCCATTCGCGCGCGACGACGAGAGCTGGGATTGGCAGGCGCAATTCCTCGCCGATCGCGGCTATGCGGTGCTCCAGCCCAATTACCGCGGCTCATCGGGCTTCGGCACCGAGTTCGGCAACAAGGGCAAGGGCCAATGGGGCCTTGCGATGCAGGACGATCTGATCGACGCGGTGAAATGGGCGGCAGCCCAGGGCATTGCGGATGACAAGCGCGTCTGCATCGTCGGCGGCTCCTATGGCGGCTATGCGGCGCTCCGCGCAGCGCAGCGCGACAAGGGCGTCTATCGCTGCGCTGTCTCCTATGCCGGCGTGTCGGACATGACGGGAATCCTCCATTATGATTCCGGCTTCCTGAATGGCGGGCGCACCAAGGACTATTGGCGTTCCCAAGCCGATGACCTGAAGGCCGTGTCGCCGATCAACTTCGCGGCCGACTTCTCGATTCCGGTACTGCTCATGCACGGCAAGGTCGACAAGCGCGTTCCGGTCAAGCAGTCGCGCGAGATGGCCGAGAGGCTCAAAGCGGCGGGCAAGACCTATCGCTATGTCGAGCAACCCACCGGCGACCATCATTTCTCGGAAGAAACGAACCGGGTCCAGTTCCTGAAGGAGCTCGAGGCGTTCCTGACGCAGTACAACCCGGCTTAGGCGCCGGGATTCACCAACCTTCCGGATCGGGCGCGCTCCCGCTTCCCTTTTCGCGTCTCCTGAGCTAAGGGGCGCCCTCATAATTTTCCCAACATCGCTAGAGGTTTGTTTGGCCAAGGAAGAACAGCTCGAAATGCGCGGCATGGTGGTGGAGCTTCTCCCCAATGCCATGTTCCGCGTGAAGCTCGAGAACGACCATGAAGTTCTCGGGCATACCGCCGGCAAGATGCGCAAGAACCGCATCCGCGTGCTGGTGGGCGACGAAGTGCTCGTCGAGATCACCCCGTACGACCTGACCAAGGGTCGCATCACTTACCGCTTCAAGTGACGCGCACCGCGCGTCATGCCGGCGAAGGCCGGAATCCAGGCTGAATGGAGCCGCCAGTGCGGCTCGTCCTCGCCTCGACCAGCCCACGCCGCCGCGACCTGCTCGCGCGACTCGGCGTGGTGCCGGTCCGCGTCGCCGCGCCCGATATCGATGAGGCACCGCTGCCGCGCGAGCTGCCGCGCGCCTATGCGCTGCGTCTCGCCGAGGCCAAGGCGCGGGCGGTGGACCGCGCTTCCGACGAAGTGGTGCTCGCCGGCGATACCGCGATCGCGGTCGGCCGGAGGATTCTGCCCCCTGCCGAAACTCCAGAGATTCAGCGACACCTGCTTGGCCTGCTTTCGGGCCGCCGCCATCATTGCCTTACCGCCGTGTGCGTGATCGATGCGAGCGGCAAGGCCAGGACCCGGCTGTCGGACACGATCGTCGCGTTCAAGGCGCTCAGCGCGGCCGAGATCGACGCTTATGTCGCGTGCGGCGAAGGGCTGGGCAAGGCAGGCGGCTATGCGATCCAGGGCAGGGCCGAGGCGTTCGTGCGCTTTCTCTCGGGCAGCCATTCAGGCGTGATCGGCCTGCCGCTGTTCGAGACGCGCGCGCTGCTGGCGGCGGCGGGAATCCCGCTTGGCTGAGTGGCTCTATGAGGCCGGGATCGGCGAGGCGCGCGCCGCGCTGGTCGAGGATGGCGCCATTCTCGAAGCGCGAATCGAACGCGACGATGGATTGCCTCGGGTCGGTGCGATCCTGCCTGCGCGGCTGGTGGAAATCACTGTCCGCGGCCGCGAGGGTCGCGTGGCATGGAATGGTGGCGAGGCGCTGCTGACGATGCTGCCGGCCGGCATCACCCAGGGCGCGGCGCTGGCGATCGAGATCACGCGCGAGGCAATTCCGGAACCCGGCCGCGCCAAGCTGCCCAGGGCCATTCCGGCCGAGCCCGGCGCAGCGCCAGCGCCCGGCGCCGATCTCCTCGCCCGAATCGGCGCGACCGGATTTCCGGTTCGCCAAATCCGCGCGCATGAGGCCGATCTTCTCGAAGCCGCGGGCTGGTCCGAAGTGCTCGACGAAGCGGTGAGCGGCGAGATCAGCTTCACCGGCGGCGCGCTGCGCATGACCCCCACGCCCGCGATGACCCTGTTCGACGTCGACGGCCAGCCGCCGCTCGAGGCCCTCTCCATCGCCGCCGCCGGCGCGGTCGCGAAGGCGATGCTGCGTCATGACGTCACCGGCTCGGTCGGCATCGATTTTCCGACGCTCGAGGGCAAGGCGGCGCGGCAGGCGGTGGCGGCGGCGATCGATGCCGTCCTGCCCTTGCCCTTCGAGCGCACGGCGATGAACGGATTTGGCTTCCTGCAGATCGTCCGTCGCCGATTGCGCCCCTCCCTGCCCGAGATGCTTCGTGCCGATCCCGCTGGTAGCGAGGCGCGCGCGCTGTTGCGGATGATCGAACGGTCGCCCCCGCCCGCGCCGCGGCACCACCGCGTCTCGCGGCGCGTTCATGCGTGGTTCGCCGCCCGCCCCGCGCTGATCGCCGAGCTGGCGCGGCGTACCGGCGTCGAGCCCTTATTCGAGGTGATATGAGATGGCGAAGAAAGACAGTTGCCCGATCTGCGGCAAACCCGTCAGCCCGGTGCACACGCCTTTTTGCAGCCAGGGCTGCCGCGACCGCGATCTGCTGCAATGGCTTGGCGAAGGCTATCGCATCCCGGCGGGCCCGGCGGAGCATGACGAGGAAAACAGTCCGCCGCCCGGGCTGGACAGCGCCAACGACCCCGATTAAGAGGCCGCCTTTCCCGCGCTCCATCCTGTGGCGCCGGATATGCCCAGGTAGCTCAGTTGGTAGAGCATGCGATTGAAAATCGCAGTGTCGGCGGTTCGATCCCGTCCCTGGGCACCATTGCCCTTCCATAGCGATCCATAGTCGTACGGATCGCGTCCGACGAATATCCGGTTCGAGCGCTCAGGGCTTGCCGTCGGGCCGAGCCATGGCCAGCATCGGTCCATAGGCAATGACGAACAGCACGAACGCTCCGATCCAGGCGGTGGCCGCGAGATGAATCGCAGCCATATAGCTGATCGGCAGAATGGGTGCCGCGACCCGAATCGCCGCGGCGAGCGTAATGAGTATATAGACGGCGATTGTCATGGGACCGGCGACAAGATCGCGGCCGGTATGGCCGCGGGTCGCCCGGGTCATGACCGCCAGCGTCATCCCCGCCATGGCACCGGCCGTGAGCGCGTGCAGCGCGGCCGAAGCCTGAAAGGCCCCGCTCACGATGCTCAGGCCAAGCAGCACCAGGCCGATCGGAATCCAGAGATAGGCGATGTGCAGGATCAGCACGATCGGCTCTCGCACCGTGCGGACGCCCTGCCAGAGCGCCAGCCGCACGATCTGCACGGCCCCGGCGACGAGCAGCGCATAGCCGCTGGTCGTAGCGTCGGGCATCACGACCCAGCCGATCAACGCCAGCGCGGTCATGGCCAGCGCCGCCACGTCGAACCGCCCCGGCTGGCCGGGCAGCGAGCCGGCGGCGCCTTGCTTGGCCAGCCAGTTGCGCGTGAACGAGGGAATGATCCGGCCGCCGATCAACCCGATCATCATCACGATCAGGCCGACCGCAAAGCGATAGCCGAGTCCCGGCGGGAGGGGGGCGCCCATCGCCTCGGCGTGATCAAGCCCGCTCGCGACGGCCAGGAGCAACACCATGCCGACGACGGGGAGGTTACGGTTGTGCGCGGCCAGCACTTCGCGGCCGGCGACGAACGCCAGCGTGAGCAGGAACCCGACATCGAGCACCGCCGCGATGGGCGCGCCGACCAGCGCCGAGCACAATATGGCGATTCGTCCCGCAAGCCAGAGTCCGGCCAATGCAGCGAGCGGCGCGCCGGCGATCGGCAGGCGGCCGGTCCAGTTGGGGATCGCGGTCAGCAGGAACCCGGCAATGACCGCGCCGAGATAGCCGAACAGCATCTCGTGGCGATGCCAGGCAATGGTGTCGAACGCCGTGGGCAGCGTGATCGTGGCGCTCAGCGCGCAGATGAAAAGCACGAGCACCACGAGCGCCCAGAGCGCGCCGCCGAGGAAAAAGGGCCTGAAGCTGCCGCGGAACAGCGCCGGACTGGCGGCGAGGCGGGCGCGGCGAATGGATGCTCCGTCGGTCATGATGGCTCCTGATGGATCGCGCGGGTTATCCGCATTTCGAATATCCGCATTCGAGGCAGGTCTCGCACCCTTCCGACCGCATCATGGCCGCCGCGCCACAGCGCGGGCAGCAGCGCGGCGGCCGCTGCAGCGCCGGGGCGTCGGGCAGGTCGATCGGCAGCTCGGCCTCGCGCGCACCGATATGGCGCTCGATGATGTCGCCGATCGCCGCGTGAAGCGAGGGAACGTAACGCCCCTGCATCCAGGCGCCGCCACGCGGATCGAACACTGCCTTGAGTTCCTCCGCGACGAACGAAACGTCGACGGAGCGCCGGAACACCGCCGAGATCATCCGCGTGAGCCCGACGCTCCACGCATAATGCTCGGTGTTCTTTGAGTTGATGAAGATCTCGAACGGGCGGCGGATGCCGCCGGTCTCGATGTCGTTGATCGTCACATAGATCGCATGGGCGCTGTCGGGCCATTTGAGCTTGTAGGTCGTGCCCGGCAGCGCCTCGGCACGTGGCGCCAGCAGGCTTTCATCGAGCGTCACGCCCTGCGGCTCCGGCAACGCGCTCGCCACGTCCACCGAAAGGATCGAGCCGGTGATCGAATTCGGCCGGTAGGTCGTCATGCCCTTGCAGCCGAGCCGGTATCCTTCGGCATAGATGTCGGCGAAGCGCTCGAACGGAATATCCTCGGGAACGTTGATCGTCTTCGAGATCGAGCTGTCGATCAGTGCCTGCGCCGCGGCCTGCATCGCGAGGTGATCGGCCGGGCCGAGCGTCTGGGCGCTGACGAACAGCTCGGGTGGCGGAGGCTCGTCACCGCGCAGCTGCTTCCACAGCCGGAAGGCATAATCCTCCACGGCTTCCTCGCGCGTGCTGCCGTCGGGCTCGCGAATCCGCCGCGTATAGGAATAGGCGAATACCGGTTCGATCCCCGACGAAACATTGCCGGCGAGCAGCGACGTGGTTCCGGTCGGGGCAATCGAGGTCAGGCAGCCGTTGCGCAGGCCGTGCTCGGCGATCATGGCGCGCGTCTCGTCGTCGAGGTCGAGCAGGTTCGGGGTGTCGAGCATGACCGAGTCATAGAGCGGAAAGCGGCCCTTCTCGGCGGCGAGCGCGGCAGAGGCGCGATAGGCTTCGCGCTTGATGATCCCCAGCCAGCCCCGCATCAGCTCGATCGCCCGCGCGCCGCCATAGGCGGCACCGCAGAAGAGAAGGGCGTCAGCGAGGCCCGTGACACCGAGGCCGATTCGCCGCTTGGCTTTCGCCTCGGCCTCCTGGTCGGCAAGCGGATAGCGGGAAATGTCGATCACGTCGTCGAGCAGCCGGACCGCCGTTCGCGTCAGGTCGGCAAGCGCCTCCTCATCCAGCGCAGCACCCTCTTCGAAGGGATGCTGCACCAGCCGCGCGAGGTTGATCGATCCGAGCAGGCATGCTCCGTAGGGCGGCAGCATCTGCTCGCCGCACGGATTGCTCGCCGCGATCCACTCGCAATGCGCCAGATTGTTGCGCGCGTTCGCGCGGTCGATGAAGATCACGCCGGGTTCGGCACAATCATAGGTGGCGCGCATCAGGCGCTCCCAGAGCGCCCGCGCCGATACGCTGCGGACCAGCTTTCCGCCGAACGTCAGCGGCCATTCCGCATCCGCCTCGAGTGCCGCCATGAACGGATCGGTCACCAGCACCGACAGGTTGAAATTGCGGAAGCGCAGCGGATCGCGCTTCGCATCGATGAACGCCTCGATATCGGGGTGGTCGATGCGCAGGCATCCCATCATCGCGCCGCGCCGCTGCCCGGCGGACAGGATGGTGCGGCACATGGCATCCCAGCAATCCATGAAGGAGAGCGGCCCCGACGCATCCGCCGCGACTCCCCTGACGGGGCTGCCGCTCGGCCGGATGGTGGAAAAATCCATGCCCACGCCGCCGCCCTGCTGCATCGTCAGCGCCGCTTCGCGCAACTGGGCGAAGATGTCCGACAGGCTGTCCTCGATCGTATCCATGACGAAGCAGTTGAACAGCGTGACGCTGCGACCCGTCCCTGCCCCGGCCAGGATCCTTCCGGCAGGAATCAGCCTGAAATCGGCGAGCGCCTCGGCAAATTTTCGCTCCCAATGCGGGCGCTCGCCGGGCGGTTCGGCTTCAGCCACGGCCGACGCGACCCGGGCGATCGTATCGGCATAGCTCCGGTCGTCGGGATGCCGGTATTTGGCGGTCCAGATCTCGCGGGCTAGCGCCGTCTCGAATTCCATCGCCGATATTCCCTCGATCACGCCCATGCCTATCCGCCCAGCTGCGCCAGGTGACGCGTGTCACCCGGACGCCCTTCGTGCAGGCGGTGCCCCGCCGATTTCCCGGCGAGCGCCGCCGTCACGCGCTCCGCGACCGCGTCGGGCCGGTCGTCGGCGAGCAGATCGCGAAGATCCACGCCACCCTCCCCGAACAGGCAGAGTCGAAGCTTGCCGCGCGCGGTGACGCGCAGGCGGTTGCAGCTGTCGCAGAAGCCGGCGCCATAGGGCGCGATCAGGCCGATCCGGCCGAGATAATCGGGGTGTTCATATTCCATGGCGGGACCATCATCGAAGCCGCGGGGGCGCGCCGACCAGCCCCGCGCTTCAAGCCAGGCTGCCAGAACCGCACCGGACACATGGTTGGCTGCGAAATAGTCGGCATTGTCGCCCGTCCGCATCAGCTCGATGAAACGAACCGCGATCGGCCGCGCCTTCACGAACGCGGCGAAGCGGTCGAAGCTTTCGGGAGCCGATGCCTTGAGCAGGACCGCGTTGATCTTGACCGCCCGCATGCCGAGCGCGAGCGCTGCATCGAGCCCGGCAACGACCTGATCGAGTCGATCATGGCCGGTGATCGCGGCAAACCCGGCCGCATCGAGATCGTCGATGCTGATATTGAGATTGGTGAGCCCCGCCGCATGCCACGCGGCGACGTGCCGGTGGAGGTTCCAGCCATTGGTGGTCATCGCCACCTTGTCGATTCCGGGCGTCGCGGCGACGCGGGCGATGATCTCGCCGATATCACCGCGCACCGTCGGTTCGCCGCCGGTCAGGCGTATCTTGGCGACGCCGAGGCGCGCAAAGGCATTGGCCAGCCGCGCGATCTCCTCGACGCCGAGGAACGAATGCGGCGCGGTCTTGCGGAAGCCGTCCGGCAGGCAATAGGCGCAGCGAAAATTGCAGACTTCGGTGACCGAAAGCCTGAGATAGTGGAAGCGGCGCCCGAACCCGTCGACGAGGCGCCCCGTTCGCGGTTCGACCTGGGACGGGTCGACCGCCCTCCCGGGATCGTGGCGTTGGGAAAAGGCCTGGATTGCGTTCATGCGCACAGGCCGGCGAGCCGCGGCACCTGGCCGGCAAGTGAGCAGGGCTTGTAGCGGCTGTCGAGTTCGAGCGAGAGGATGCCATCCCAGGCATCCCGGCAGGCGCCGGTCGATCCGGGGATGCAGAAGATGAAGGTCTCGTCGATCTGCCCGGCGAGCGCGCGCGACTGCAGCGTTGAGACGCCGACGTTTGCCTGGCTGACACCATGGAAGACGACTGAAAATCCGTCCATTTCCCGCCGGAGCAGTGGCCGCACCGCCTCGGGAGTCACGTCGCGCCGGGTGAATCCCGTTCCGCCCGTGGTGAGGATGATGTCGACGCCCGGATCCGCCACCCAGGCCAGGACCCGATCGCGGATCGCCTCGACCTCGTCGCGAACGATCGCACGGCCGGCAAGATCGTGTCCCGCCGCCGTCAGGCGCTCGATCAGCAGCGCGCCGGAGCTGTCAGTCGCCGCGTCGCGCGTGTCCGACACCGTCAGCACCGCGATGCGGAGCGGCAGGAAGCGGAGGGACTCGTCGATACCAGTCATGGAAAAACTACCTCGAAATGGGCACGCGCCCCGGTTCAGAATTCAAGTGTCTCGACAAAATCCCCCGCCGCGGCGGCCGGTGCATGCGGACGTCGCCGGATCAGCACCTCGGTCGCGGCAAGTGCCCGCTGCGCGCTCGAATCGCGATTGGCGGACGCGCTGACTCCGCCCGCGCGCGTTCCCGCGCCGAGAAAGCATTCATAGTCGCCATTGACCTCGAGACCGTCGGCCAGCGGGCGGGCGCGCCAGTCGAGCGCGGTACGCGCCTCGCGGCCCGCCATCGCCGCGACGAGCGGAGCAAGGAACAGCCGCGCCGTGATCATTGCCGCGGTAGGATTGCCCGGCAGGCCGAGGATGCACGTCCCTCCCGCCTTGCCGAACCAGACCGGCTTGCCGGGCCGCATCAGGACCTTCGAGAAATGGAGGCGCAGCCCGGCCCGCTCGAACATGCGCCGCGAGAAGTCGCGGTCGCCGACCGATGCGCCACCGATGACGACCAAGATGTCGGCCTTGTCGAGCATCTCCGCCGCCGCGCCCTGAAGCCGGTCGAGATCGTCGGGCAGGCGCGGGTGGATGGCCACCTCGGCGCCGAAATGTCGCGCCAGCTCGGCTACTCCGAACGAAACGCTTTCCGGAATCGAATCCGGCCTTGCCATATCGAAGCCTGGCGTGCGCAGTTCATCACCGGTCGCGATGACCATGACCTTTGGCCGCCCGAACACGGCGACCTCGGCGATATCGGCGGCTGCGGCGGCGACGAGGCGCGCGGGCGTCAGCGGCACGCCGGCATCCACCAGCAGGTCCCCCGCGATGAAATCCGAGCCCGCCTGCCTGATATGGCGCTTCTGCGCGCAAGGGTGCGGTACGAGGACCTGGCTCCCCATCCGTCGCACCTGCTCCTGGAGGATCACCCGGTCGGCACCATCGGGGACCGGCGCGCCGGTGAAGATCCGTACCGCGCTCCCGGTCTTGAGCGACCCGGTATGGCCATGGCCGGCGACCGACTCGCCGATCACCGTCAGCGCGTTCCAGTCAGCCACGAGATCGGCATCCCGCACGGCATAGCCGTCCATGGCCGACGCATCACGCGCCGGCGCCGCGCGCCGTGCCACAATCGGCGCCGCGAGGATCCGCCCGCCCGCGCGATCCAGGGCGATATGCTCGGGTGCGCGTGTCGCGCCTTCGGCAAGAAGCAGCTGGAGCGCGCGATCGACCGACACCATCGTTCGGTCGGATGGACAATCACCCGACGGCGGCGTGCCCGCGACGAGACACCGAGGGTCACGAGGGAGGGAAGGCTGTGTCGATGCCATGGCGCTCGCCTCAGCCTCCCCGGGCCGCGCGTAGCGACCCCGAAGGCGGGTTGGCCGTCTCGTCGCTATCCGACGTGCCGATCACCGCGAAGTGGCGCACCTCGGTCAGATAGGAGAGGATCAGCGACACCCAGACGATGCCGTAGAGCAGCATGAAGCAGCTCGACGGCACGCCAAGGACATCAAGCAGCGCACCGAACATGATCGGCAGCAGGAAGCCGCCGAGTCCGCCGGCCATGCCGACGATCCCGGAGACGGCGCCCATGTTGGTGGGGAAGTCGTCGCCGATATATTTGAAGGTCGACGCCATGCCGCAGGCGAAGCACACGCCCAGGATGAACAGCAGCGCCGCGAAGCCCCAGGCCGGCAGGCCGATATGGAAGGCGAGCGGTCCGCGCACGGTCTGAACGATCAGGTCAGTCTGCGGATAGGATAGCAGGAACAGGCAGATCCACGCGACCCACAGCACCCACCAAGTGACCCTGTGCGCGCCGAACCGGTCTGACAGCCAGCCGCCGACCGCGCGGAGCACGCCGCCGGGCAGCGAGAAACAGGCGGCCATGAGCCCCGCCTGAGCAATCGGGAAATGATATTGATTGAGGAAATATTGCGGCATCCAGATCGACAGCGCGGTGAAGCCGCCAAACACGATCGAGTAATATTGGCAATATTTCCAGACGCGCGGATCGCGCAGGACACCGAGTTGGGCGCGCATCGACGGCGCACTCGCGTTCTTGCCGGGATCGGGGAGCGCGAGCAGCCAGAACAGGCCGGCGACGACCAGCAGGCTGATCGCATAGACCCTCGGCACGCTCTGCCAGCCGAAATGGTTCACCAGCTGCGGCGCAACGAACATGTTGATCGCGGCGCCGCTGACGCCCGCGCCGAACACGCCCATCGCAAAACCCCGATTCCGCGGGAAGAAGCGCGCGACATAAGGCGTGCCGACCGCGAAGACCGCCCCCACCATGCCGAGCGCGAGGCCGATCGCCAGGAATTGCCAGAGCTTGGTCGCATAGGAGGAAAGCCAGAGCGGGACGGCGCTGCCGGCGAGCAGAAGCGCCATGACGATCCTGCCCCCGAACCGGTCGGTCCAGATGCCGAAGGGTAGCCGAAGCAGCGCCCCGGTCAGGATCGGCGTCGCGGTCAGCAGGCCGAACTCCGAGGCGTTCAGGCCAAGCTCGTGCCGGATCGGAATGCCGGTCACGCCGAACATCATCCAGGCGGCAAAGGAAATGGCGAACGCCAGGGTGGAGACGAGCAGCACGACGAGCGCACGCGCCGTGGTCGGGGCGGTCTGGGTGCTCATTGCGAATCCCCCGAGCTGGAAAGCGGCGAAATCGGATCCCGCCCGTCGATGAGCGGGTCATAGGGAAAGGCAGCGCGGGCGGTGGCGATGTCGTCAACGAAGAGCTTGTCGCCCACAACGCGCAGCCCGCGGTCGGGCATTGCGGGAAGGGTTCTCGACAAGGTCTCGCGCGTCATGCCCAGCTGCGACGCAATCTGGCGCTTTTCGAGCGGCAGCCGGATTTCGCCGGTTCCAGGCTGAGCCTCAGCGAGCGCCAGCAGGAAACCGCCGACCCTCTCCTCCGCCGAGCGCAGTCTTATCGCCTTGGCGAGCTTCATCTGGCGCCGGAACTGGGTCGACTGGCAGGCGAGCATGGCAAGGCACAGCGCCTGGTCAGCGGCGACAGCGGCGCGAAAAGCCTCGGCCTGCACCAGCAGCAGCACGGCGTCTTCGCGCACGCGCGCGCGCACCAGATAAGGTAACGCACCGAGCACCGCGGCAGGCAGCAGGGCATCGACCGGCCGCACCAGTTCGACCAGCGTCTCCTCCTCGCCGCGCACGGCGAGCAGTTCGATCGAACCCCCCAGCAGGAACTGCGCGAAGGTCGGGATTTCGGCCTGATCGAAGATCTGCGCGCCCCTGGGCAGTCGGATCACCATCGCGTGCCCGGCCAGGCGCTCCATCGTCGCCGAGGCGACGGCGCCGAGCCAGGGAATCGACCGCAGTGCCTCCATCGCGGTCGCCGGCGGCACCGTCGGGGCAGGAGTCAGGCCGGTTTCATGCATTGATGTCGTTCCTCGGGACGGACGCTGGGCGCCGTCATCATAAGTGATCTGAATCACGCATTACTCTTGTGAGAATCACGTAGAGGCTTTGATCAGGATCAAAGCTAACTCCCCTGACTGTTCGCATCGCTGCACCGACGTTGCGCAATTCAGGATCTCCGGATGAGCAACACTCTCGACCGCCTCACCTTCTTCACCCGGAAGACCGAGACATTCTCGGATGGCCACGGCGTGATGAACAATGACGACCGGACCTGGGAACAGGCCTATCGGGACCGTTGGCAGCACGACAAGATCGTCCGCTCCACGCACGGCGTGAACTGCACCGGGTCGTGCTCCTGGAAGATCTACGTGAAGGGCGGCATCGTCACCTGGGAAACCCAGCAGACCGACTATCCGCGCACCCGTCCCGAGCTTCCCAATCACGAGCCGCGCGGCTGCGCCCGCGGCGCCAGCTATTCCTGGTATCTCTATTCCGCCAACCGCGTGAAATACCCGCTGATCCGCGCCCGCCTGCTCCGGGCATGGCGCGCGGCGCGGGCGACCATGGCCCCCGTCGCCGCCTGGGCCTCGATCCAGGCCAACCCGGAGCAGCGCGCCTCCTATACGAGCATGCGCGGCTCGGGCGGACTCGTCCGCGCGACCTGGGACGAAGTTACCGAGATCATTGCCGCGGCCAATGCCCATACGATCAAGGCCTGGGGCCCGGACCGCATCTTCGGCTTCTCCCCGATCCCGGCCATGTCGATGGTTTCCTATGCCGCCGGCGCGCGGTACCTGCAGCTGATCGGCGGCGTGTGCGGCTCCTTCTACGACTGGTATTGCGACCTGCCGCCGGCATCACCCCAGACCTGGGGCGAGCAGACCGACGTCGCCGAGAGCGCTGACTGGTTCAATTCGGGCTTCCTGATCCTGTGGGGCTCGAACGTTCCGCAGACCCGCACCCCCGACGCGCATTTCTACACCGAAGCCCGCTATCGCGGCGCCAAGTCGGTGGTGATCTGCCCCGATTATTCCGAGGCCTCGAAATTCTCGGACCTGTGGCTGGCGGTCAAGCAAGGCACCGATGCGGCCCTCGGGCTCGCTTTCGGCCATGTCATCCTCAAGGAATTCCATGTCGACCGCGAGGTCCCCTATTTCCGGGACTATCTGCGCAAATACAGCGACCTGCCGATGCTGGTCCGGCTGGTGAAGCAGGACGGCGGCTATGTGCCAGAGCGGCTGTTGCGCGCATCCGAATTCGAGGCAGCGCTCGGCGAGACCAACAATCCCGAATGGAAGACCGTCGCACTCGACGACACGACCGGCGCGGTCGTGGTGCCAAACGGGTCGATCGGCTTCCGCTGGGGCGAGGACGGCAAATGGAACCTGGAGGAGCGGGAATCCAGCGGTCGCGAGGTGGTACTCCGCCTCGGGCTGAAGGGCGTCCATGACGGTGTCGTCGGCGTCCGCTTCCCCTATTTCGGCGGCGCGGCGACCAACGGCTTTGCGATGACCGACCATCCCGACGTGCTGGTCCGCAACGTGCCGGTCAAGCGGATGATGCTGCCGGAGGGCGAGACCCTGGTCGCCTGCGTCTACGACCTGTTCCTCGCCAATTACGGCGTCGACCAGGGCTTTGGCGGCGATCACATGCCCGCGACCTATGACGAGGTGGAGCCCTATTCGCCGGCCTGGGCGGAGGCGATCACCTCGGTCCCACGCGAGCAGATCATCGCGGTCGCGCGGGGCTTTGCCGGCAATGCCGAGAAGACCAATGGCAAGTCGATGGTGATCATCGGGGCGGCGATGAACCACTGGTATCATATGGACATGAACTACCGCGCCGCGATCAACATGCTGGTGATGTGCGGCTGTGTCGGCCAGTCGGGGGGCGGCTGGTCGCATTATGTCGGGCAGGAGAAATTGCGGCCGCAGACCGGCTGGGCGCCGCTTGCCTTCGCCACCGACTGGAGCCGCCCGCCGCGGCAGCAGAATGCGACCTCCTATTTCTACGCCCATAGCGACCAATGGCGTTACGAGACCGTCGCGATGAGCGAGATCCTCTCCCCCACCGCGCCCGCGGGCGTGTGGGACGGGTCGATGATCGACTTCAATGCCAAGGCCGAACGCATGGGATGGCTGCCCTCCGCGCCCGCCCTGCAGTGCAACCCGCTCGACCTCGCGCGCGAAGCCGCCGCGGCGGGCGTCGATCCCAAGGCGCACACGCTGGAAGGCCTGAAGAGCGGCGCGGTCAAGATGTCGTGCATGGACCCGGACGATCCCGCGAACTGGCCACGCAACATGTTCGTCTGGCGCTCGAACCTGCTCGGTTCGTCGGGCAAGGGCCATGAATATTTCCTCAAGCACCTGCTTGGCGCAAGCCACGGTCTTCAGGGCAAGGATCTCGGCGAGACCGGCGGCCAGAAGCCGAAGGACGTCGTCTGGCGCGACGAGGCGGCGGAGGGCAAGCTCGACCTGCTGGTGACGCTCGACTTCCGCATGTCGACGACGGCGGTCTATTCGGACATCGTCCTGCCGACCGCCACCTGGTACGAGAAGAACGACCTCAACACGTCGGACATGCACCCCTTCATCCACCCGCTGGGGGCCGCGGTTGACCCGGCCTGGGAGGCGAAGTCGGACTGGGAGATCTTCAAGGCGATCGCCAAGGCCTTTTCCGAGGTTTCGCCCGAAGTGCTCGGCGTCGAGCAGGACGTCGTCCTGACCCCGATCCAGCATGACAGCGCGGCCGAGCTGGCGCAGCCGTTCGACGTGCGCGACTGGTCGCTTGGCGAATGCGAGGCGATTCCCGGCAAGACCATGCCGCAGATCAGTGTGGTCGAGCGCGACTATCCCAACACCTACAAACGCTTCACCGCGCTCGGGCCGCTGCTCGCCAAGGCCGGCAATGGCGGCAAGGGCATCGGCTGGGAGACGGGGCAGGAGGTCGACCTGCTGAAGGCGCTCAACGGCGAAGTGCTCGAGCCCGGCCAGACCCAGGGGATGGCGAAGATCGATACCGATATCGACGCCTGCGAGACGATCCTGATGCTCGCGCCGGAAACCAATGGCGAGGTCGCGGTCAAGGCCTGGCACGCGCTCGAGAAGCAGACCGGCCGCGAGCACGCGCATCTCGCTTTGCCGAAGGAAGACGAGAAGATCCGGTTCCGCGATCTCGTTGCCCAACCGCGCAAGATCATCACCTCGCCGACCTGGTCGGGGATCGAGAGCGAGCATGTCTGCTACACGGCGGGCTACACCAACGTCCATGAACTGATCCCGTGGCGGACGCTCACCGGGCGCCAGCAGCTCTATCAGGACCATCTGTGGATGCGGGCGTTCGGCGAGGCACTGTGCGTCTATCGGCCGCCGATCGATCTCAAGACCACTTTCATCCAGGGCGGCAAGCCCAATGGCGAGACCGAGATCGTCCTCAACTTCATCACCCCGCACCAGAAATGGGGCATCCATTCGACCTATTCGGACAATCTGCTGATGCTGACGCTCAACCGCGGCGGGCCTGTCGTCTGGCTGTCCGAGGTCGACGCCCGCAAGGCCGGGATCGTCGACAATGACTGGATCGAGGTGTTCAACGTCAACGGCGCGCTGACCGCCCGGGCCGTGGTGTCGCAGCGCATCCGCGAAGGCAGCACCTTCATGTACCATGCCCAGGAAAAGACGGTGAACACGCCGGGATCGGAGATCACCGGCCGGCGGGGCGGGATCCACAACTCCTGCACCCGTACCGTCCTCAAGCCGACCCACATGATCGGCGGCTATGCCCAGCTTGCCTATGGCTTCAACTATTACGGCACCGTCGGTTCCAACCGCGACGAGTTCGTCATCGTCCGCAAGATGAAGACGGTCGACTGGCTTGAAGAAACCCGCGCCGACAAGGAGTTCGCGAAATGAAGATCCGCGCCCAGATCGGCATGGTGCTCAACCTCGACAAGTGCATCGGCTGCCACACCTGCTCGGTGACGTGCAAGAACGTGTGGACCAATCGCGAAGGCGTCGAATACGCCTGGTTCAACAATGTCGAAACCAAGCCCGGCACCGGCTTCCCACGCGACTGGGAGAATCAGAAGCGCTGGAACGGTGGCTGGCGGCGCAAGGCCAATGGCAAGATCGAGCCGCGCATGGGCGCCAAATGGCGGATCCTGTCGAAGATCTTCGCCAATCCCGACCTGCCCGAGATCGATGACTATTACGAGCCGTTCGACTTCGACTATGGCATCCTGCAGACCGCGCCCGAGATGAAGGCGTTCCCGACCGCACGGCCGCGATCCAAGATCACCGGCGAGCGGATGGAGAAGATCGAGCGGGGCCCGAACTGGGACGAGATTCTCGGCGGCGAGTTCGCCAAGCGCTCGGCCGACCAGAATTTCGAAGGCATCGAGAAGGAGATCTACGGCCAGTTCGAGAACACCTTCATGATGTATCTCCCGAGGCTGTGCGAGCATTGCCTCAACCCGACCTGCGTGGCGGCCTGCCCGTCGGGCGCGATCTACAAGCGCGAGGAGGACGGCATCGTCCTGATCGACCAGGACAAGTGCCGCGGCTGGCGGATGTGCGTGTCGGCCTGCCCGTACAAGAAGATCTATTACAACTGGAGTTCGGGAAAGTCGGAGAAGTGCACCTTCTGCTTCCCGCGCATCGAGGTGGGCCAGCCGACGGTCTGTTCGGAAACCTGTGTCGGCCGCATCCGCTATCTCGGCGTGTTGCTCTACGATGCCGACCGGATCGAGGCGGCAGCCTCGACTCCCGACGAAAAGGATCTGTACCAGGCCCAGCTCGACGTCTTCCTCGACCCCTTCGATCCGGCGGTGATCGCCCAGGCGCGGGCTGATGGCGTGCCCGAGGCGTGGCTCGAGGCCGCGCGGCGAAGCCCGGTCTACAAGATGGCGATCGACTGGAAGGTCGCCTTCCCGCTCCACCCCGAATATCGCACCCTGCCGATGGTCTGGTACGTCCCGCCGCTGTCGCCGATCCAGAATGCGGCGGCGTCGGGCGCGCTGGAAGTCGATGGCGACATGCCCGACGTCAAATCGCTGCGGATTCCGGTGCGGTATCTCGCCAATCTCCTGACCGCGGGGAACGAACCGCCGGTGGTGCTCGCGCTCGAACGGATGTTGGCGATGCGCAGCTTCATGCGCGCCAAGACCGTTGACGGGCGGATCGACCACCCGATCGCCGAGAAGGTCGGGCTGACCGCGGCGCAGATCGAGGACATGTACCGCTATATGGCGATCGCCAATTACGAGGATCGCTTCGTCATCCCGACGACTCACCGCGAGAATGCCGAGGACGCCTATGGCCTGCGCGGCGCCTGCGGCTTCACCTTCGGCAACGGGTGCTCGGACGGCCACACCAAGGTCGGCATGTTCGGCCCCAACAAGCGCCCGGGCAAGCTGGTCCACGCCAAAACCCCGATGGAGCTCTGATCATGGCCATGACCTATCGCGCGCTGGCGGTGTTGCTGCGCTATCCGACCCGGGAAGTGCAGGAGCTTGCCGACGCCGCCGTCGCGGCGATCGAGACCGAGGCGCTAGTGCCGCCGCCGATCCGGCGCGCGCTCGCCCACTTCGCGGCTGATCTCGCGGCGGGAGACCTGTTCGACGTCCAGGAGCGCTATGTCTGGCTGTTCGATCGGACCCGCTCGCTGTCGCTCAACCTGTACGAGCATGTCCATGGCGAGAGCCGCGAGCGCGGGCCGGCGATGGTCGCGCTGCTCGAACTATACCGCGCCAGGGGCCTCGAACTTTCCGCGAGCGAGCTGCCCGATCATCTGCCGGTGTTCCTCGAATTCCTCTCGACCCTGCCCGACGCCGAAGCGGCGTCGCTGCTCGGTGAAGCCTCGCACGTGCTCGCCGCGCTCGGCCAGCGCCTGCACAAGCGCGACAGCCCCTATCGGGCGATCTTCGGCGCGCTGAGCGCGCTCGCGGGCGACCCGGCTGATGCCGATGCGCTCGCGGCGCTGATGCAGGAGCCGGACGACGATCCGGGCGATCTCGAGGCGATGGACCGGCTGTGGGCCGAGACCGCGGTCACTTTCGGACCCGCCGATGTCGGGTGCCCGAAGGCGGACGCGCTGGTCGGCGCGATGGCCATCCCTCCAACCCCGGCGCGGCGCGGTGCCGGCGCAGCCGCCTGAGGAGAACCACCATGGACATCAATCAGATCCTGTTCGGCGTCTATCCCTATATCGCGTTGACGGTACTCGTGGTGGGATCGGTCATCCGCTTCGACCGGGAACAATATAGCTGGCGGTCGGGCTCGTCGCAGCTGCTGCGCCGCAAGCAGCTCGTCGCCGGCTCGGTCATGTTCCATCTCGGTGTGCTGACCATCTTCGCTGGCCATTTCGTCGGGCTGCTGACCCCGATCTGGGTCTTCGACGCACTCGGCGTACCGCACGGCGCCAAGCAGATCCTCGCGATGAGCGCGGGCGGCATCGCCGGCCTGTTGTGCCTCGCGGGCGGGTTGCTGCTGCTGCACCGGCGCCTGTTCGATGCGCGCATCCGCAAGACCTCGAGCTTCAGCGACATCGCCATCCTGGTCCTGTTGATGCTCCAGCTCAGCCTCGGCCTCGCCACCATTCCCGTGTCCGCCCAGCATCTCGACGGCCATGAGATGCTGAAGTTCATGACCTGGGCGCAGGGCGTCTTCACCTTCCAGCCCGGCATCGCCGACCTGGTCGCCGACGTGAATCCGATCTTCAAGATGCACCTTGTGCTCGGCATGACCATCCTGCTCGTCTTTCCGTTCACCCGTCTCGTTCACATGCTCTCGGCGCCCCTCTGGTATCTCGGCCGCCGCGGCTGGCAGGTCGTGCGGACCAGGCGGACGATCCCGCCGCGTCCGCTGGCGGCGGCCCCGGTTTACCCGGCGGTCATGCGGACCAATGCAAGCCCTGTTCGTCCCGAGACTGGAGCAAGATGATGCGCGCGATTGTCGTCCACGGCGTGGAGATTCCGGAAAGCCTGATTGCCCAGGAAGCGCAGAACCATCCCGGCGCCTCGATCGCGGCATCGCGCAAGGCCGCCGGGCACGCGCTGGCGACCAAGGCGCTGCTGTTGCGCCGCGCAGGCGAGATTGGCCTGGTGGCGGAACCCGAGCTCGACGAAGACGGCCGCGAGGAAACCGCGGAAGCCGCCTTGGTGCGCGCGGTGCTCGAGGCGGAAATCCAAGTCGCGCCGCCGACCGATGCCGAATGCCGCCGGGTCTATGACGGGCAGCGCGCCAGATTCCGCAGTCCAGCGCTCTATGAGGCCGCGCATATTCTGATCGAGCCGCGCTCCGACGCCGACGAGGATGTCGCGCTTGCGCGCGCCACCGCCGACCGGCTGTCGCATATGCTCACCGAGGGTGTCCGAACTTTTGCCGAGCTGGCGCGCGATCACTCCGATTGTCCATCTGCCGCGACCGGGGGCTCGCTTGGCCAGTTGCAGCGCGGCGATCTGGTCGCGGAGGTCGAGGATGCCCTGCTTGCCCTGGCGCCGGGACAGGTCGCCGCCGAGCCGGTCCGCTCGCGATTCGGCTGGCACCTGCTCAAGCTCGAGCGCCTGATCGAGGGTCGCGACCTGCCGTTCGAGATCGCCGCCGAACGAATCCGCCTCCACCTCGAAAGCCGTGCCTGGAGTGTCGCTGCGGCGCGCTATGTCGTCGCGCTGGCCGAGGATACGCAGGGGAAAGGCGTCGTCGCCACGCTGGACGAGGAAGGCGGCATACGCGACGGATCAGGCTGCCTCGGCGACTTCATCGGGGACGGGGCCGCGGCCGAGCGGCTACTGCCCTGGCTCGCGGCTGCCGATCCGGATGTATTCCGTTACCTGCTCGAGGAGTCATCGGGCAGCGGCGTCGAACCGGCAAAGCTCGTTCGCGCCGCGATCGCCGAATTCGTGGACCGCGCGAATGACGAGCAATGGACTCAGCTGATCTCTGCCTCGCGGAACGGAACAGATCCTGCGCAGGCGGCATTCGCCACGATCATGAAGACCCGGTTTTCCGGTAGCCACCAGGGCTGCACGGGAGGCCATTAGAGCGGCATGCGTGCACCCTGATCCAGCGATCGGGAATGGTTCGATTCAATAGTGGACAAGATTGCGGCAGGACCGCGAGCGGGCGGGACGCTGTCCCGGTTCCGCCTGCGCTCTTTGACATGGCCGTTTTTTCAAAAGGGCGGCGCCGCCGTTCGAACCGGTCCGCTGCTCCCCGCTGATCCCCGCTGTTCCGCCGCTGTTATCGTCGCTGTTCCCCGCTGTTATCCCGCTGTTCTTCAATAACAGCGGGATTGCCGATAAAATCTTGATAAAGCTTGGGGAAATTGACGACAAAACCCTACATAACAGCGGCGAAAATTAAAAATCGCGGGAAACAGATGGGGTGGACGCCCCCCGACGGTATCGATGTACCAAGGAGGTGTTGTTGAGCACCTGATA
>NZ_BAAAEH010000046.1:0-13277 GCF_039522915.1 Sphingomonas oligophenolica | reverse complement strand
ATCTTGAATCAATACCCAGCGCCCTTGGCAACCCTTCGCGAGTCATCCCCTCAGGGACTTGGTATTACAACTTCTTCGGCGAACCGGAGCCGGGCACGCCGATGTACCGTGTTGTCGCGAGGATGCGCCTGACAGCAAGCGATTTACGGGCCTGGCTGCAAACAGACCGGGAAGATGGCTTTTCGCGAATTCTGGAGACACACCGCGGGCCCGCCACAATGCTGAAATATCTCGAAGTCCAGACCGTCGGCCTGTTGCAGCACACCCGTCAACTTGCCGCTACCCTCGAAGGGCTGGGCATCGAGCCGCAGGGCGTCGTCGCCGCACCTGACCTCGAGGGTCTGCGTATGCCGGCGGGAATCTGGGATTGACCGCCTGGAGGCTTGAACCAGTCCCGGTTCGCATCGCCCTAGTGCCGGCGCGACGCCGGCGATGAACGTAACGCAGCCGGCCGCTATTCCGGCGTCATCACGGCTTCAATAACGCCAAGCCTTTCGATCTCGCATGTCACCCGGTCGCCCGGCTCGAGAAACCGTGGCGGCGACAATGCCATGCCCACCCCGCTCGGTGTGCCCGTATAGATCACGTCACCAGGCTCGAGCGTCATCACCTGCGAGAGTTCGGCGATCTGATCGAAGACGTTGAACACCATGTCGCTCGTGTTGGACGCCTGGCGAGACTCGCCGTTTACCTTGCAGGAGAGGTCGAGCCGGTGAGGATTCCCCACCTCATCCGCGGTGGTGAGCCAGGGACCGAATGGGGCGTGCGTGTCGAACGACTTTCCCAGGGTCCATTGCGGTGTGCGTCCCTGCCAGTCGCGGGCGGATACGTCGTTCCCCACGCAATAGCCGAAGATCGCCTTATGGGCCTCGTCATAAGAGACGTGGCGGCAGCGTCGGCCGATCACCGCCACCAGTTCGACCTCATAATCGACCATTGTCGAAACCTTGGGAAGCTGAACCGGGTCGAACGGCCCATTCACGCTTGTCGTCGCCTTGGCGAACCAGATCTGTTTTTCGGGAATTGGTAAGTTCGTCTCCCTGGCATGCGCTACATAATTCAGGCCGATGCCGAGGATTTTGCCGGGCCGCGGGACAGGTGCCAGGAGACGGACAACCGCCAGTTCGATCGATTGATCCGATTGCGGCCATGTGGCGACTTCCGCCGAGAGTTCGGGCCAGGCCTCGATCAGTGCCGGCATGTCCTTCGCTCGGAAGCTTGGCGGGGCGGGATAGATCAAATCCGAGACGACGAGACCAATCTCCGGTTGTCGATGGGCGTCGCGGACGAAGGTGCACAATTTCATGGTCGACTGGCTCCCAAAAAAGGCAGTTGCATCAAGGCTGTTGGGTGATGCGATGGATGATCGTTCCAATCGGTCCCTTTTTCCGGAGGCTGAAATGGTCCGGCGGGCGCCCGAGCGTTCAACGTCCGACCAGAAGGCGTGTTTGGGCCAGCGCGTCCTGGGCGCCTGCGACCAGAAAGCGGATGTCCTGGCCGACCGTGACCATATCATAGCCCCATCGAGCGGCACGCTCGGCATACGCGGCGGATCCGCACATGAAGACCGCCTTGATGCCGGCTTCGTGGGCGGCCGTTACGATCCGCTGGAAAGTCTCGAGCATCTCGGGCTCTTCGCGGTCCATGCCGGGGCCGAACCCCATGTCGAAGGCGAGATCCGATGGTCCGACCAGGACTGCATCAAGCCCAGGCGTCGACACGATCGCTTCGAGATTGCCATAGCCTTCGCGCGTCTCGATCATCGCAATGCAGAGGAGTTGGTCATTCGCTTCGCGCGCATAATCAGCGCCCGCTGAAATGAGCGCGCGCACGGGACCGAAGCTGCGAATTCCAACCGGGGGATAGCGGACGTAGGAAACTAATGTCTCGGCTTCCGCACGCGTATTGATCACCGGACAAATCACGCCATAGGCACCCGCATCAAGCGCCTTCATGATCTTGGCGGGATCGAGCCAGGCCACTCTGACCATCGGCGTCACGCCGCTTGCGCGCATCGCCTGCAACATGGCCACCATTGCCTGCTGATCGATCAAGCCATGCTGCTGGTCGATGGTGATCGAATCATAGCCTTGAGCTGCGATGATTTCCGCGTTGAAGCTGGAGGGAATGGAGAGCCAGCCGTTTAGGACTGTCTTGCCCTCCGACCAGAGGCGTTTGACTTGATTGGGGATCATCGTGGGGTCTCCGTTGAGCGGGGGCGACGAGCGAGCGGCGTCTGAAACGGGCGTGTCCGACCCGCACGAGCAGGCTGCGGGCCGAGCGCCACCGTTCGCGGTCCCGTCACGCACCTTAGCATTCGAAGGGCCGGCCGGAAGCGTCTCCCGCGATTCTTAGCGAACAGAGCGTGGTTTGGGGCCGCACGCACAGCGAACGGAAAAATGGCTAGGACCTACGACGCGGCCAGCCCGTTCAAGCTGGCCGCGCCGTCCGTCGCGCTGTTGCCAAGGTCAGGCAGCCTCTGCCGCTTCCCGCACCGGCCCTGCGCTCACCACGTCCCAGTTTGGCAATCCAAGGACAAGGATGTCCGAGGTCTGTGAAGCCGCAAAAGTCGCCTTTTCGCCTTCTTCGAGATAGAGCGCGGTCTGCTTGCGATATGGCCCGCCCTCCAGTTCGCCTTCGCCCGACAGAACATAATGGACGCAGCGTCCCTTGCTTTCGAACTTGGCGCCGGGCGCCAGCCGGTAACGGGCAAAGCTGTACTGGCAGCTGGTGAAGGTCCCCAGCGCCTTGATGTCGACACCTTCGACGCCCTTGACGGGAGTCCAGGGAAACACGTTGGTGTCGATGAAGATCGGGGTTGGATATTGCGGCTTGGGGTATTCGACCTTCCGCCCCTTGATATATTCCCAGATGGCTTCGTAGGCGTCCTGAACCGGCGGCCCCTCGACGCCGGGGTTGCGGTGGTACGACCCACCCTCGAAGACGCCGATATTCTTCGCTTTCAGCTCAGCCGCGGCTGCCCGCATGCGCTCCTTGGAGACATAGCCCCAGCCGTTCGCGCCGCCGATCTGCAGGATGAGCATTGTGCCGCAGTCCACCGGTGAATCCTGGGGACCATACCATGTTCCTTCCGTAAACAGGGCGAGGGTGCCAGGATTCATCTCGCCCGACGGGTCTTCCCAGTGGCCGTCGAGCAAATAGCGAATCTGATCGAAATTGTGATGGTGTCGCGGCGTCATGAACTCGCCGGGTTTGGTGGTGCTGAGATTCCAGGTGAAATTGTCCGGCCGATCGCCATCGCGCCCCAGAATTTCGGCAGTGAAGATGTCGCGACTGCTGTGTCCAGGACCGCCACGGCCGCCCGCATGGCCCGAACCATCTCCCCGACTTCTCTCAGCAACCTCGTCGACCTGCACGATTTTCATGATACCATCTCCATTTAACCGGCTGCCTGATTCTGGCGTCTTTAACAGGCTACCTGTCAATATCTAGGTCAGGCGGGGCGGTGAGTCAACTCCGGGGTGCCGTTGCATTGCGAGTATAAGCTCAGGATTAATCAAGCTGCCCCGGACGCTTGGCTGTGTGCACCGGGGTCGAACGGCCTAACGCATTGCGCCGCGAACGGTGGCGCCTCCCGGGCGAACAATTCCTGTATGTGAAGATAAAATACATACAGAGAAAAGATTCTTGCGCGGTCGCCGTTTGATTGATACCAGCCTTCATAGAAAAATTGAGAGAGCTGGATGGCGTGCTTGAGGGAGGATTATCCACCGCGAAGCTGTGAGCCCGAATGGATTCACGATCGGCGTGCGTCGCACGCAGCCGCCAGGTCTCGTCCGAAGCGCTTTTTCCGAACCCCAGATTTCCCGCACGCGCGCCGTCGGCACGGTCATGAGGCCGGGATAGCGCGCGGGGCGCGAAACCTTTCTCGTCCGCCTCGAAGTGCATGATCACTGCGGATGCGATCCACCCGTTTCGCATCACCTCAAATCGCGGCTGCGGCCATCGAGACCATTCTTGCCAATAATGGCGCAGCCCGTGACATGCGCTTCAACCCCGGAGAGAGATCGTTGAAACTCAAGATCGGCATCATCGCAGCGCTCTGGGTCCTTAATCTGGTCAACTATCTCGACCGGGTAGCGATGAGCTTCGCCGGCCCTTTCATCATGAAGACGCTACACATGACGCCGGCGGAATTCGGCATCGTGCTGTCTTCTTTTTCCGTCGGCTATCTCCTGGCGCAGATACCTGGCGGGCTGCTCGGTGATCGCTTCGGCGCCCGCGCCTTGCTGGTCGTGGGGCCCATATTCTGGGCCATCTTCACCGGCGCGACGGGTCTTGTCGCTACCATCGCGGGTTTCGTCGTCGTGCGGTTTCTGTTCGGCCTGTCGGAGGGCGTCGCAACGCCCTCGCTCTACAAAATCGTCGGAGAGAATTTCGAGGTGAAGGAACGGTCGCGGGTTCTCGCAATCTGTTCGACGGCCTTGCCGCTTGCGCCGGTGTTCGCTGGTGCACTTGTCGGCAAGCTGATCATCGCCTTCGGCTGGAAGGCGATGTTCATGATTCTCGCTGGCCCGGCTCTAGTGGTCGCCTTGGCCTGCTATCTCTTGCTGCCGACGCAAACGCGGAAGGGGGATGCGAGCGTCATCGGTCTCCCTGCGGCACCGTCGTTCACCGGGGTTCTCGGACGTAGGAGTCTCTGGCTGATTTCCCTGGCCTCCCTGTCCTGGAATCTCACTTACTGGGGCTATTTGGGCTGGATGCCCAGCTATCTCGCTCTGGCGCGCCATATCGATCTCAAGGCTGTCGGCGCCCTGGCCGCCTTACCGTACGTCTTCGCCTTTGTGGGAATGTTGATCATCGGCTGGCTCGGCAGCGGTCCGCTGCATCGGTTCTGTGAGCGTATTGTCATAACTTGCTTTCTCGGAGGAGGGCTCTTCCTGTATCTCGCATATGCAGCCAATTCTCTCGAGATGTCGCTTGTGGGTCTCTCCGGCGCCGCCTTCTTTCTGTTCGGCGGCAGTGGACCGATCGGGAAGATCCTGCTGGACCTGGCGCCGCCGAGCGCACGGGCCGCCTATATCGGCGTCTATAGTACCGTCGGGCAAGTTGGCGCGGTGATCGCGCCTATGGCGGTCGGCTTCATGGTAACGGAGACAGGGACATTCGCCAGCGGCTTCACCCTGATGGAACTCGCCCTCGTGGGCGCGGCCGTCCTGCTGGTCGCGGCGACCGTAGCGGCACGGCGGGAACTGGCGAGGGATGCTCTGGCTCCGGTACGCGCTTCCTGAGAATGTCTGCGGGACCCGGCCAGGCCCGATGCCGCCATCATGAGCGATCAGGTGTATCGCCCCTCTGAATCGACGGGCAGATGGCACTTCGCAAACGTGGCTGGAACTGCAATATGTCAGTGATGAAGGATAAAGAGTTCAAGGACGACGCCGCCAGCGTCAAGTCCGCCCGCCGCGTTCTGTCGATTTTCCGGTACTTCGAAAAGGTCCGTACACCACGCACCCTTTCTGAAGTATCGCAGGACCTTGGATATCCGATCTCGAGCACACTGGCGCTTCTGAGGAGCATCCAGACGCTGGGATGCCTGACATATAATCTGGAGACCAAGACCTATTTCCCCAGCATGCGCTTCGCGATGCTCGGACTCTGGATCCCGGAACGGTTGTTCGCGGGCGGCGGCATCGTCAAGATGATGGAGGAGCTGGCCAGTGCGACACAGGAGTCGGCTCTGCTCAGCGTTCAGAACGGACTCTTCGCGCAGCATATTCACATCGTCGCGACGAACCAGCCGTTGAGCTATCACCCTAGCGTTGGCACACTGCGGCCTCTGCTGACATCTGCAGTTGGCAAGGTCCTGCTCAGCCAGCAGTCGGACGAGCAGGTGCTCAAAACAGTCGAGAAAGCCAATGCGAAGGACGACGGGGACGGCGTCGCAGTCGATGGCGCGAAATTGTTGAAGGAACTCGCCCAGATCCGCCGTGACGGCTACGCTTATTCAGCCAACCTGTTCACGCCGGGTGCGGCGAGCGTTGTCGTCGCGCTGCCGGTGCGTGAGGGCGAGGTGCCGATGACGATTTCCGTCGGCGGCCCGGCGAGCCGGATCAATCGAGCGGCCATTCCGCGTGTTTTGCGACACATCCGTGCGGCACTGGATGCGATGGACCCTCCAGGCGGCTCCGGACCGTCGGACGAGCAAGTCTGGCAGGACTGAGCTGGGGGTCAGCTAGAACTGCCGCGGCGGCATGCGCACCGTAAGGCCGTCCAGCGCCTCGGTCATGACGATCTGACAGGCCAGGCGACTGTTCGCTTTGGGTTCGAAGGCGAATCGCAAGGTACGCCGTTCGCTCGAAGACGGCCGGCCGGTCAAATCGACCCAGTCTTGCTCGACATAAACTTCACAGGTCGCGCAGCCTCCAGCGCCGCCGCAATGCGCGACTATTCCGGGCACCCTGTTGCAAACCGCGCCGTGCATCAGGCTATCGCCCGGCGCCACCTCTACCGCGTGTTCGGTGCCGCCGTGCTCTACATAAACGACCTTGACCAACATGAGCTCCGATTCGACAGGTAAACTTGTCATACTGCCTGTTGAAATGGGTGCGCAAGGGTGCAATCGCGAGCGACAAACCCCAACGATATTTTCTGAATCCGTTCGTCTGGATCGCCGGCAAGGCGCTAGTCGTCGCCCAAACGCTTTATGATCGGAATGGCAGCGACGAGGCGCTTAAACTCCTCCGATGAAAGCTTCGACATGGCGCCCAGGAGCCAATCGCGTTTGGCGATCTTGCGCTGCTGTCGCGTTTCCAGACCGGCATCGGTCAGGGCAAACTGAATCTGCCGCCCGTCCGTCGGGTGCGCTCGACGCTTGACCAATCCTGCCTTCTCAAGGGACTTCAGGACCTCGCTCATGGATTGCGGTTTCATCGACTCGGCGCGGGCGAGTTCAGCCGCCGCCGACCAGCCATTCTGCTCGAGACGCACCAGCGTCCCGAGTTGTGAGAGGTTCAGCGTCAACGGACTAGCCTCTGAGCGCAACCGTCGACGCAGCTGTCCGATGGCTAGCGAAAGTTCGATAACGGCCGCTTCCAGGCCTCCGGATGGATCTTTGGCTTGCTTCATTTCACGGTTGTGCAAATCGACAGGTAAATGGTCAAGATCGTCTGCCTGTAAGGTGGTGGTGCCCACCGGGTCGGTCGCGGGCAAGGGTGGCTCGGCACGGCTAACTCCTAATCAACATCATAGCAACTTCACCCTACCGAACGCCCGCGAGGACACCTTAGGAGGACCGAGCCCCTTGCCGAATCTCCATATATGTGTAGAATTCCTGCACATCGCAGAATGATTGATTGTGACATGGCGGAGCATCGTCTCGGAGCGAATGACCTTCCCGACAGGCAGTTGAGCGCAGCTGCCAGGTGCCAGTCGACGACGCTCGCCCGTCGGCACGCAGGTTTCGATCGAATCGAAACGCCACCGGTCACGACCGCTGCGCTTGCCTGTTCCGTCCGTCTCCTCGTGGCAAGATTGTCCCGCCTTGACCGGCGATCAGACAATCGTAGGGGACAGTTATCCGCTTATCACGTTCGGATGCTCCAGCACTTGCACAATCACGGGCCAGCCGACGTCAGCGCGCTCGCACGATGGCAGGGCGTACAAAGCCAATCTGCCGGTGCCAGCATCCGGAGTTTGGCAAACGCTGGGTTGATCCGCCGCGACAACGACCCGATCGACGGGCGGCGGGTGATATGCTCTCTCACGGACCAAGGACGCCGCGTCGTCGACGACCTGTCGGGCGCCGCCGATCCGCTTGTCCAAAGGCTTTCTAACGCGTCGCCCGACGACCGCAAAAGCATCGCTGTGGCCTTGGGATTCCTCCAGCGTCTAGTCTCCTGAGGGAGCATGGTCACGCAATCTACCTCAGCCCGGACCGCGCTGTTGTCCAGCCGGATTTCGATTAAAGGAACATAGTCATGATCTGGTTCGACGAAGCGGCGTATTTCCTTGGTGGCGGCCTGCTGGCGAACGCAGTTCCGCATCTGGTCCGCGGCATGACGGGGCATTCCTTCCAGTCGCCCTTCGCGACCCCGTCCGGCAAAGGGCTTTCAAGCTCGACCGTCAATGTGCTTTGGGGCTTCTTGAACCTCGCGGCGGCCTATGGGCTGCTCTTTTGGGTCGGATCCTTCTCCGCCAAGTCCTTCGACATACTGGCAGCCGCCATCGGCGCCCTGCTGATCGGGCTCTTTTCGGCGCGCCATTTCGGCGGGTTCCATGGCGGTAACCTTTCGGGCCCGGCGTAACGACACGCCAGAATGGCGTCTCATCCTGGCGTGCTCAATTTCGAAGGAGGCCTGCGGAATCGCCGGCGGCAAGGTGAGCGTAGGATAGCCCGTCGGCCAGCAACGCGGCTTTTCATCTCGGCACGTTGGTGATTCCGGCCAGCGACCTGCGCACCGCGCGGCTGTTGACTCGCCGCTCCCGCAGCCTTAATATCAACAGGTAAACTGCCGAAATGGAAAGCGCATTCGGCACCATGACAGCGTCTCTATCCCGCAGGCAGCGCACACCTTGCTTTTCTTAGATCCAGTGAGAGGTCCCCATGTACGGCCTAATCGTCAAATTTATCGCCAATCCGGGCAAGCGTGATGACTTGATCCGGATCCTCGGCACCGGCTTCACCGGAATGGAGGGATGCCACAGCTACATACTTGCTGAGGATCCGGCCGATGAAAACGGCGTTTGGGTCACCGAGATCTGGGAAAGCCCCGAGGCTCACGCGGCGGCCATGGCAAAGCCGAACATCGCTGCGGTAATCGCCGACGCCAAGGCGCAGAATGTATCGGCCGGTCGCGAGATGCGTGTCGTCACCAAACCCGTTGGCGGACAGGGACTCTTCGACGGTGACGGTGCCTGGAGACCAGAACCTGGGGTCGGCGTTGGGATGAATGGGTGAGCTTGATCGCCAGAATGTACCGCAACGCAGCTTTCGACCGGCTCTGTTCTTGTCGTTGACCTGCGTCACGTCATCTTCTTGCTCCCGGCGAGCACCGTGCCGGATGACACGGGTCCATTTTTCCACGACACATCAAGGATTTCACTATGCCCGAAATTATAGTCTATGCCGTGAAGGGAAGGTCGACAGAGGCCAAGCACGCGCTCATGAGCGACATTACCGATGCGGTGGTGAAGAATTTTGGCGTCCACCCGGATCTGGTGACGGTCCAGATTGTCGAAGCCGAGGCCGATTTGAAATCGAAGGGCGGCATTCCTTACAGCGTGCGGCCGGCGGGCGAGATCTTCGCGAAGAAAGACTGACCGGCTCGCCCGAACTTCTGCGGCGATCCAAGCGGCCAGTCCGCGCGGTCGCGCGACGTCCTTGCGGTCACGCGCAGTAAGTCGGCCGGAATTCCCTGGAAACGCTCAGATAGAGGGAACAATCAAATGACCGCGAAACAAGAGCCGATGCCTGCGCGAAGAGGTCTCCTGCTTGAGGCCATCGGCGCGGTCGCCGGTTGGGAAGCGTGACCATGGTGTCCCGCCCCTCGCAGAATTCGTGGATGCCGACAAAATGGGACTACGACGCCGATGTGGTCATCGTCGGTTACGGCGGGGCCGGGGTCTCGGCCGCCATTTCCGCCCATGACGCTGGGCAGAGGGTGATCGCTCTGGAAAAGGATCCGATTGCAAGAGGGGGGAATACTGGCGTTTCCGGCGGCATAACGCGAGTGATCACCCCGCTCGAGGACTTCATCACCTACACGAAATTATGCGCCTGGGGGACGGTCAAGGACGATGATCTTATCACCGCTCACTGCACGGCGATCTCTCGTCTTCCGGACTGGATAAGGAGCCTGGGAGGCGAGGTGTTCGAATTCGACGCCAACAAGGTCCGCAGCGGCCTGCGCACCAGCGGCACCCCGGCTTCCCTGATCGAGGGGCTGGTGAGCCCAGCTTTTTCTGACAGCGGGGCGTTCACCACAAAGACCCCCATCGATGGGCCTCGGTTCGGCGCTGGCCTGTTCGCATTCCTCAAGAGCTGCGCAGAAACCAGGGGAATCAGCGTCGAGAAGGGGAGGGTTCTGATTGCGACGCCGGCGAAACAGTTGATCCAGGACCCCGTCACGGGGGAAGTTCTCGGGGTGAGGGCGCAGACTGGGGTGACGACGTCGAGCGACTATAGGCAGACCGGCGGGAAGGAGATCTTCGTCAAGGCTCGGAAGGCCGTCATCATGGCCTGTGGCGGCTATGAGTATAATCGCGAGATACAGGATAATTTCATGTCCGATACGCCCCATGACTGGCCACACGCCTTTGCCGGTAGCCCATTCAACACCGGGGACGGTATATGGATGGCGACCAAGGCTGGCGCGAAGCTGTGGCATATGAACAAGAAGGAGGTGAACGAATATGCCTGCCGGGCCGCGACCGACGAACTCGGTATCGGAATCACCCTGCTAGATGTCTACGGGATGCAGGACGGCGCAAAGCACCCGGGCATTTTGGTGAATCGGTATGGCAAGCGGTTCCAGAACGAACGTCACACGATGCAGCATAATGACGCTATCAGACCCATGACCCGCTTCGTAGAGCAATTCGTGGACACAGAGGGTAGGGATGTTTGCGAATACCCCAATCTCCCCGCCTACTGGATCTTCGACGACGTACGCATGAAGAAGGGGCCGCTTGCACCAAAGATGCCAACCAACTGGGCCTTTGTCCACAATGTCTATACCTGGAGCGCGGACAACCAGGTCGAACTCGCAAAGGGTTGGATCGTCAAAGGGGACACCATCGAGGACCTGGCGCGGAAGATCGTGTGCAGGCTCCCTTTCGGTCGCGAGGCGCAAATGGATATCGCCGGCCTGGTCAAGACGATAAACGACTACAACGCGTACTGCGCCGCCGGAGAGGACCCCGAATTCAACAGACTGCCCGCCACCCTTCTTCCACTCAAGAATCCACCATATTATGCGGTTGAAATCATCGAAAGCTCGGCAAACACCGACGGCGGGCCCCAGCACAATCAATTCTCGCAGACCGTCGATAGCGACGATAAGCCGATTCCGAGACTGTATAGCTGCGGGGAATTCGGCTCGATCTTCGGCTTCCTTTACTACGGGGGCGGCAACATCCCCGAAGCACTCGCTATGGGGCGGGTCGCCGCCGAACATGCGGCGACCTTGCAGCCCTGGGACGAAGCGTGAGGGCGGCAGTAGCATGAGCGGCGCCGACGAAGTGACCGAGAACCAAGATGCCACCGCATCTTCGTGGTTCGGCGTTCGTGTGCACCGGCGACAGTTTTTGGCCCCCGACATCGTGTCGCTGGAGCTCGAGAGCGCGAGCGGCGAGCCCCTGCCCGGGTGGTCGGCCGGCGCGCATGTAGAAGTGGGATTCTCGAACACCATCTCGCGTTGTTATTCGCTGTGCGGCGATCCCGATGGCGGCGGATTCTATCGGCTTGTCATCCATCTCGAGCTCGGTGGCGTTGCTTCGCAGTTGCTGGCCACCAGCATGGAGGAAGGGACGAGGCTCCGCATTCGCGTGTCGAAGAACGACTTTGTGCTCGACGAATCGGCGCCACACTCGCTCTTGATCGGAGGCGGCATGGGCGTCACGCCGCTCATTGCTATGGCATACCGGCTGCGCCGGCTCGGTCGCTCGTTCGTGCTCCACTTCTCGGTGCGCACGCGGGCTCGCGCCATATTGGTGGACGAGTTTGCGCTTGCGTTCGGCGAACGCTTCGAGCTGCATAGCGATGACGGCTCGGCGGGACCGCCAATCGACGTGGCCGCGCTCGTCGAGAAACTGCCCGAGAACACCGCCGTCTACTTTTGCGGTCCGGAAGCATTCATGGACATGGTGCGGCAACGCGCCACCCAGGCGGGAGTCAAGCCCGAGCGCCTTCATGCCGAGGCGTTCTCCATTCGCTCGCCACGACCATGAGGGCTGCAGCATGTCGAAGGCTTGATGAACGCAATGACCACGCGCGACCGGTGCACTTTGTGCACTGCTAACCTCGGCGACCGTGAGAGAGTGAACCGTTTATCATGAACGAGACAGTATCGGCGCATAGCTCGGATATGGACGAAACCGCAATCGATCCGGAGTTGCCGATCGTCGATCCGCACCATCATTTGTACGACATTGACCCGACCGCAGACGGCCCACCGAAGCCATTCCTGTTCCGCTTCATGTTGCCGGACTTCCTCGACACGATCAACGCCAGTGGCCACGCCATCACCCATACGGTGTATGTCGGGGCGCAGGCGTTCTATCGCCTCGACGGGCCGCCGGAACTGCGATGTGTGGGCGAGACCGAGTTCGTCAACGGCGTAGCGGCGATGAGCGCGAGCGGGCGATACGGACCAACTCGTGTCGCCGCTGGCATTGTCTGTGCAGCTGATCTTGGGCTGGGCGATCAGGCCAGGCACGTGCTTGAAGCACAAATGGCCGCCGGCAACGGGCGTTTGCGCGGCGTTCGCTTTTCTCAGACCTGGGCCAGCGCCCGGGAGCCCAACCGCGCGAACTTGTTCAACGATGCCAGGGTTCGGCGGGGCGTCGCGCATCTCGCGTCGGTGGGTCTCAGCCTGGATACATCATGCCACTATTCCTTGCTCCCTGAAATTGCCGACCTGGCAGATGCTTTCCCCGACTTAACAATCATAATTTGTCACTGCGGCTTCCCCTTCAAGGCTGATAGCGATGAAGCCGAGCGGGAGGCTTTTGGAGTCTGGAAAAAAGGGATGTCGGAAGCCGCCCGGCGTCCAAATGTCTTCGCGAAGATCGGCGGCGTTTACCGATTCAACGCGCGAGCTGGCCAAGCTGACACGGATTTCCTCCCACCGGCGGGTCGCCCCCCGAGCGTTCGGTCGGTGGATCTGGCCGGCGGCTGGCGGCCTTATGTCGAGACGGCCATCGCGGCCTTCGGGAGTTCCCGCTGTATGTTCGAGAGCAACTCCCCGGTCGACAGAGCCGTGTGCAGCTATGGTGTGCTCTGGAACAGTTATAAGCACATCACGGCCGGCTATTCGGCCGACGAAAGAGCGAATCTGTTCAGCCGCACGGCGAGGACCGTCTACAAGATTTAGAGAGTGCTTATAGGGTTCCCGGTGAAGACCGCGGCGGCGATCCTCCGGCGGCAATGAATTGCGGTGAGGTTTTCGAGATTTTCGATACCGAGGTCGGGGAATGCGGAGATGCCGTTCGGACGGGCGATATCGTAGACCCGGATCACGCCGTCTTCTACCAAGTCCCTGAGGGGATGACTCGCGAAGGGTTGCCAAGGGCGCTGGGTATTGATTCAAGATGGC
>NZ_BAAAEH010000045.1:0-23615 GCF_039522915.1 Sphingomonas oligophenolica | reverse complement strand
TCCGATCACCTGCACATACTCGAATTTTTCCGCTTGCTTCCATGGGGGCGTCCACAGAAGCGGGAAATTCCGGTCGCCGGTGGGGCGATCGCCGGGCCATCCGCGCCCTCTTCGCGTCTTCGCGCCTTCGCGTGAACATCATCGCCGCGTGCCTGCTCGAAGCGAAGGTGCCGAAGGCCCGCTCCCGCTCAGTCCATCAGCTTCCGCTGGAGATACGCCATCGTCAGCGCGTTGGTATGCGCCGCCTGTTTCAGGTCGGCGCCGGCGCCGTGCCCGCCTTCGGTATTCTCGTAATAGAAGAAGGGCAGCTTCATCTCCTCCATCCGCGCGGCGAACTTGCGGGCGTGCTGCGGCCCGACCCGGTCGTCCTTGGTGGTGGTGAAGATGAACGGCTCGGGATAATGCACCCCGGCCTTGAGGTTCTGATAGGGCGAGAGCCTCCGCCAGAACGCCATCACGGCGGGGTCGGCGTTCACGTCGCCATATTCGCCCTGCCATGAGGCGCCCGCCGCGATCTTGGAGATCCGGATCATGTCGAGCAGCGGCACCTGGATCACCACGGCGTTCCACAGCTCGGGATGCTGGGTGAACTCGACCCCCATCAGCAGCCCGCCATTCGAGCCGCCCTCGATGCCCAGCCGGCGCGGCGAGGTGATGCGGCGCGCGATCAGGTCCTTCGCCACCGCGGTGAAATCGTCATAGATGATCTGCCGTTTCGTGCCGAGCCCGGCCTCGTGCCAGGCCGGGCCGAATTCGCCGCCGCCGCGGATGTTCGCCAGCACGAAGGCGCCGCCGCGCTCGAGCCAGAGCTTGCCCATCGTGCCCGAATAATAGGGCGTCTCGCTCACCTGGAAGCCGCCATAGGCAGTCATCAGCGTCGGCGTCGTCCCGTCATAGGCGATGCCTTTGCGATGGACGACGAAATAGGGGATCGGCGTGCCGTCGCTCGACCGCGCCTCGAGCTGCTCGACCACGTCCTGCGACGCATCGAATTTCGGGGGCAGCGTCTTCACCACCTCGAGCGATCCGGTCGCACCGTCGGCGAGATACAGCGTCGATGGGGTCAGGAAGCCGCTCGCGGTGATGAAGGCGCGGTCGGACCGGGTGTCGGCCGCGCCAAGGTCGATGGCGAGATTGTCGGGCAGGTTCAGCCGGGTCGCGGTCCAGCCGCCGCCGGCCGCGGGCACATAGGTCCAGGCCCGGCCGCGGACATTTTCGAGCGTGCCGAGCAGCAGCGTGCCGCGCGTTGACGCGATCCCGGTAAGCGAATCGCGCGGCCCCGGCATCCAGAGGATCTTCGGATGGAGCACGTCGGGCGCCGCCTTCAGCGCAGCGAGATCGAGCTCGGCGACCGCCCCCGGGCCGAAGGCGGGGCCGGCGGCGGTCCATGCCTCGTCGAGCTGCACGATCACCCGGCCGTCGACCAGGTCGGTGATGCTTGCCTTGTCGGGGATCGCGACGCGCTGCGCGCCCTTCCCGGTGACGACATAGCTCTGGTGGCGGAAGGTATCGAGCGGCCGCTGGATCACCGCGAGCTGATGCCCCGCCGCATCGCGCAGCACCTCCGGGCTGACGCCGTAGCCGCCATCATTCCTGTCGCCGCGAAACACCTCCACCGCAGCCGACATCGGCTGGCCGCGGCCGAGGCGCTTGACGATATAGGGATAGCCGGACGGGGTCAGGTCGCCCGGCGCCCAGTCGGTCGCGACGAGCAGATGGTCGGCATCCTCCCAGGCGACCCGGTGCTTGCCGCGCGCCAGATGGAAGCCGCCCGTCACGAAGCCGCCGCTGTCGAGATCGAATTCGCGGATCTCGACGGCATCCTCGCCGCCGTCCGAAAGCGAGATGAGGCAGCGCCGCTCTTCGGGCTGCAGGCATTCTATGCCCTTGAGCACCCAGCTCTTGCCCTCGGCCTTGCCGAGCGCGTCGACGTCGAGCACCGTCGTCCAGCTCGGGTTGGCCGTCTTGTAATCGGCGAGCGTCGTCCTGCGCCAGATGCCGCGCAGATGGTCCGGGTCCTGCCAGAAATTGTAGATCGCGCCATGAGTGAAGCTCGGCGCCGGGATTCGGTCCTTCGCCCCGGCGATCGCCAGCGCTTCCTCATACAATATCGGGTAGCGCGGGTCGGCTTCGAGGATCTTCGTGCTCGCCGCATTATGGCTTTCCACCCACGCCATCGCGCGCGGCGAGGCCGGCTCCTCGAGCCAGATATAGGGGTCGTCACCGGTTGGTTGCGGGGCGGCCTGGGCAATCGCTGCGCCGGGCAGGGTCGTTGCGAGAAGCAAGGCGAGAATGAATGGCCGCATCATGAAATCCCCTGGTGGAACCCGCAGCTTAACCGCTGGCGATCAGGTTGCAACGAGGTCGGACGGCCAGGCCGCTGGTGCCGGGCCGCCCTCTCAGATCAGCGCCGCCGCCTTCCCCATCGGCTGCGACACATAGCCGTGCAGGATCCGCAGCAGCCGGGCCAGCCGGTCGCGATCGCCCGGTCCGCCCAGCGACACGCGCACCGCCTGATCGCCCTGCTCGCCGACCACGAAGCTGGCGGCTGCGATCACTGAAAGCCCGTGCTGGCGCATCGCCGCGACCAGATCGTCGGCGGCGCGCTGGTCGGGCAGGGGGAGCCAGAGGTGATAGCCCTCGGGCGACCGCTGGCGCTTCACGTCGCCCAGCACCTCGTCAGCCAGTTGCTGCCGCCAGGCGATCTCCGCGCGCATCGCGGTCACCAGCCGTTCGAACGTCCCGTCGCTGATCCACCGGGTCGCCATGGCGGCGTTGAGCGGCGGCGCCATGATCGCCGTCTCATGCGCATCGGCGGCGAGGCGCAGCGCCCCGGCGACGCTCGGCGCACTGACATAGGCGACCCGCAGCGCCGGCGTGATGATCTTCGACAGGCTGGCGATATACCAGCACCGCTCAGGGGCGAAGGCGGCGATCGGCCTGATCGGATCGTGGGCGAGGAGGCCGTAAGCATCGTCCTCGATCACCTGCAGGTCATGCCGCCGCGCCATCAGCGCGATCGCTTCGCGCTCGGTCTCGGCGATCGTCGCGGTGGTCGGGTTGTCGTTGGTCGGCACCACGTACAGCGCCTTGATGGAATGCGCGCGATACGCTTGATCGAGCGACGCCGCATCGATCGCGGCAAGCGGAACCAGGGTCAGGCCAAGGCGCTCCGCCAGCGCCCGGAAGCCTGGATAGACGAACCGGCCGCACGCCACCGCATCGCCCGCCTTCAGGATCGTGCTCAGGATCGCATGCAGCGCATTCTGCCCGCCCGCGGTGACGATCACCTGCTCCTCGGCCGACGGCAGTCCGCGCCCCGACAACAGCCGCGCGCCGGCCGCACGATCGGGCGGGGCGCCGCCCGCGGGCGAATAATGCAGCCAGCTCATGCCCGCGCCAGCCAGCAGCGCTGCCGCGCTCTCCGTGATCGCGCGGCGCAACAGTCCGTCGGGAATTTCGGGCGGCATGTTCATGCCGGTGTCGATCGATGGCGGCGGGGTCGCATCGGGCGCCGGGCCGGCCACGAAACTGCCGGCACGTCCCCGCGCCTCGATCAGCCCGCGTCCCCGGGCGGCCTCATAAGCCCGGGTCACCGTCGTCAGGTCGACGCCGAGCCGTGTCGCCACCTCGCGTTGCGGGGGCAGGCGGTCGCCCTGGCGAAGCTGCCCGCGCGCGATCGCCGAGTCGAGCGCATCGGCGATCGCCTGATATTTGGTGCCGGCGCTGCGGGCGAGATCGGGGAGCCAGGCGTCAATCATCGAAATTCCCGCCACCTTTTCCCGGCGCGCGCCCATGCAATCGGTCCCACAGCGCGCTGGTGCCCGCTTCCTGCGCCCGGTTTACATATTGCGAAGCGACCAGCCATCCCTTGATTGGTCTGAGCGGCAACAGGCAGCCGAGCACCATTACCGGGATCGAGGTCACCACATGGACCCAGAGCGGCGGGCTGTAGGTGACTTCGATCCATACAAGCAGGAAGGTCAGCGGAAAGGCGACGATGCACAGCGAGAAGAATGCCGGCCCGTCATCCGGCGCGGCGAAGCGGTAATCCAGCCCGCACACCTCGCACTCCCTGCTCACCTTCAACCACGAGGTGAACATGTGCCCCTTGCCGCATCGCGGACACAGCCCCTTCCATCCCGCCGTCAGGATCCAGCGAAACTTGTCAGCGTCTTTCTCGGGCCGCACCATCATTGTATGCCTTATGTATCCGTACAATGATGCATACATAATGCCGGCGACATCGGAAATCCAGTGGCTCCGATGGTGAGGCGGGCGCGGCCATCGCCTCAACGCGACGGCACGAGGAGGTCAGGCGAGCAGGGCCTTTCCCCAACTGATATCCGGAGGACGGGGCAAGAGGCCGGAACCTTTCCTGCGCAGCATCTTGCCCGATTGCCCGCGGCCGAGCAGAATATTCCCATGGCAGAAATCCCGACCGCCCTCGAACTGCCGGCGAGCGCGCTGAACGATTACGAGCGCGATCTCGTCGCCGATATCCGCCAGCATGGCTGGCAAGGCACGCATGTCTGCGCCGGCGATGACCAGCCCGGCTTTTCTTACTCGATCGGCTTCTTCCTCAGGGCGAAGCTCCCTGAAATCCTGATTTTCTCGCTTCCGGCCAACGTCGCTCACTCGATCCTTGCCCATATTTTCGAGAAAGCCGCTGACGGATACGTCCCGCCCGTCGGGGTCGCCGTCTCCGACCTGATGGTCGGCTATGATTGCTATTTCTTCCCGATCGCAGCCACGGCGTATCGCGAATATCCGCTCTCCAGCACCTGGTTCTATCGCGGCACTGATTATCCGTGCCTGCAACTGGTCTGGACCGACGAGGCCGGGCTCTTTCCCTGGCAGCCGGGTTTCAACGAGCGCTTTCGGGATGATCAGCCCGATGTCTCCGCCGATGGCTGGATCGCGCATCTCGCCAATTGAGCGGCTATCCCGATCCGGACAGCTTATGGTCCGGTCCGCGCTTGGCGTGACGAGATTTGCGATCTCGATTACGCGCTCCAGGGCGCTGACTAAGTGGAGCGGCGGCGCGAGGTCAGCCCACGCCGCCTGCTCGTCAAGCTACCGGCTCACGGATAGTCCCGCTCCCAGCTCGCCGGATAAGGCGCGTCCCAGCGCGGCCGCGTCCAGGCGGTGCCGCGCGGCGCGAAATGCGCCTCGATCGTGCCGACGCGCGCCATTGCATCGCGCACCGCCGCCTCGCGACAGCTCGGCTCGAATAGTGAGCTGCTGTCCGATTCACCCAGCCGGTCGCAGAGATAGCGCGCGGTCAGGCTGATCCGGTGCCGCAGCTCGGCGCGGTCCTCGCGGTAGCGGAGGTCGAGATCGGCATAGCTGACACGCTGCGACAGCGATTGCACGTCATCGGGCACCCGGCCCCAATGGCCGTTGACGATCACGTCTTCCTGCTCGTCCGGATACGCCTGCGCACTCGCCGGTACCGCCATGCCGGTCATCGCCACAGCAGCGACCAGCCCGCACAAGGCGGACGATAGGGTTGCGATTTTCATCCGAGGTCTCCTGGTCCAAGGGCGCGGCACATGGCCGCGCGGCTGAACCCCCGCGGGGCGTAAAACCCCCGAGGCCGATGATGCGTTCCCTGGCCGCCTCCCTGCGCCCCGGCCGACCGGGGCCAGGTTGCGCGCCCCGTTATCAGGTCAGCATTTACGCGCCCGTTGCAGACCGCGCAGAAAGCCGCGCCGCGCGAAGCCGGCGGTGATTGCAGCCTGCAGCCGGCGCTCGGCGGGCGCCGCGCCGCTGATCTCGCGGACGACGCCGCGAAACGGGATCAGCGAGCCGACTACCGCCTCGCCGCCGGCCTTGACCACGCTTGTCTTCCGCCTCGGGCCCGAGGACCCGAAATCGGGGCCGAGCACGCCGTTCAGCGCGCCGATCGAGGAGGCGATCTGCCGGCACGTGCCCGCGCCGCGCATCGCATAGGGATCGTCGCTCGCCTCGATGAGCAGGGGCGGGATCTTCGTCTTCTCGATCCCGACATCGCGCACCGGCTGGGTGGCGATATCCTTCGCATCGCGCATCGTGGAGGACTTGCCCGTGTCCTGCTGCGCCTGGCCGCTCGCCGGCGCCAGCATCAGCGCAGCGGCCGCCACCATCAGCATGCCCCGATATGTCTCGCTCCGGTTCGTCGTCGCCATGTCATTTCCCTTCCGAAACATACTTCCAACCTCACATACGCTCGGCGGGAGATTTCGGACCCATCGCAGCGTCGCGGCGGCGTTTTGAGCGCCGCACCAGGGTCAGCGCATCAACCCGGCGGTGCGTAGCGCATCCTCGATGATCTTCTGCACACCCCCGGCGCGTTGCATCGTCCCCTGGGGCTCGGCTGCCACGGGCGCGGCGGCCGCAGGCACGATCATGCGGAGCAGGCGCCCCGCCGTCTGCGCCAGACCGGTATCGGCAATGCCCCAGGATCGTGCGATCAGCGCGGTACTCGACACCCCGATATCGAGCATGTGCGGCATCGCATGGCCGAGTCCGTCGGGACCATTCGGATCGATCGGCGTTCCGTGGCCCATCCCGGCGATCTCATGCCGCTCGATCGCGACCCCACCGGCACCGCCGCGCCATATCGACCGCGTGTGGTTGCCCGTCTTCTCGACACCGTGCGGCGCGGCACCGGTGCCGTGCAGCCCGTGCCACTGCGCCGCGATGAGGTCCATATTGGCGGGCGCGACGGTATGGTCGGCGGTGCCGTGCCAGATCGACACCGTCGGCCACGGCCCGTCATGCCCTGACGCCTCGCGTACCAGCGCCGCGAGCGCCTTGCCGTCGGGCCCGCCATGCCCGCGCATCCGGTCGAGCGCCTCGGGCATCGAGCGCGCCGATCCGAACGGAAGCCCGGCGATGATCGCGCCGCCGGCGAACAGCTCGGGATAGGTTGCCAGCATCACCGCGGTCATCGCCCCGCCCGCCGACAGGCCGGTGATATAGACGCGCGCCGGGTCGAGATCATGCTCGAGGAGCATCGCGCCGATCATCTCGCTGATCGAGCATGCTTCGCCGCCGCCGCGCTTCGTGTCCTCGGGCATGAACCAGTTGAAGCATAGATTGGGGTTGTTCGCCCGCTTCTGCTCGGGGAACAGCACGGCGAACCCGGCGCGGTCGGCCAGGGCAGACCAGCCCGAGCCATGGTCATAGCCGGCCGCATTCTGGGTGCAGCCATGCAGGACGACGACGAGCGGCGCCTGTGGGCCGAGCCCGGCCGGCACATGGTATTTCGCGAGCAACGCGCCCGGATTGGTGCCGAACCCCTCGAGCGTGTCGAGCACGCTTGGGATCGCCTCGCTCCCCGCGCCCGGCGCCGCCGCCCGAAGCGCGGCAAGACGGGCTAGAGTGTCCGAAATATTTCTCATCGTGCCACTTTCTCATCGCCAACGGCCTGGGGGTGGCGCCGACTCATGGTAAGAACGATAGCCGAAAGGGTTTGTTGCTGCACTGCACAAAATAGATTGCGCGGTCCCGTTCAGGCGAGCTTCGATCAGCTGGCGGGTTCGAGCTTGTCCTGGGTCCTGGTCAGGAAATCCCCCGCGTCGTGGCGTTCGTGCAGCTGGCTCGATGGATCGCCCATCACCCGGTTGACCATCCGCCCCCGCGCCACCGCCGGCCGCGCCGCGATCTGCTCGGTCCAGCGCTGGAGATTCTTGTACTCCTGCACCTGGAGGAAAGTGCCCGCCTCATACAACAGGCCCTTGGCCATGCCGCCATACCAGGGCCAGACGGCGATATCGGCGATCGTGTACGCGTCCCCCGCGAGATAGTCGCTCTCAGCAAGGCGGCGGTCGAGCACGTCAAGCTGGCGCTTCACCTCCATTGCGTAGCGGTCGATCGCATATTCGATCTTGGTCGGGGCATAAGCGTAGAAATGGCCGAACCCACCGCCGAGAAAGGGCGCGCTGCCCATCTGCCAGAACAGCCAGGACAGGCATTCGGCACGGGTCGCGGCGTCGGTCGGCAGGAATGCCCCGAACTTCTCGGCGAGATAGAGGAGGATCGCGCCCGATTCGAACACCCGGATCGGCGCCGGTCCGCTCCGGTCCATCAGCGCCGGGATCTTCGAGTTCGGGTTGACCGCGACGAAGCCGCTGCCGAACTGATCGCCCTCGTTGATGCGGATCAGCCAGGCGTCATATTCAGCGCCCTGATGGCCGAGCGCCAGCAACTCCTCGAGCATCACCGTCACCTTCACGCCGTTGGGCGTGGCCAGCGAGTAGAGCTGAAGCGGATGGCGGCCTACCGGCAGCTCCTTGTCATGGGTCGCCCCGGCGATCGGCCGGTTGATGTTGGCGAACCTGCCGCCATTCTCCTTGTTCCAGGTCCAGATCTCGGGCGGCACATAATCAGGCGACTCAGTCATCATTGCCTCAGCTATGTCGGTGGCTGCTGCTTATCAGCCGAAAATCACGCCAAGGCGATAGCCCTCGATCGGCGCCTACCAGAAACGCGCCGGATCGGGCGTCGGTGCTTTGCAGGCGCGGTTGTCGCCATGCCTGCAGGCGTAAACCTGGTGCCGCCAGGCGGCCATGGCATCGGCATAGGCATGCTGCTGATGCGCGTGGCGGCGGGCGTCGCGCACGACTGCGCGGTGATGCGCGCGGACCGCCGCGTCATAGGCGGCGAGGTCGGCGGCATATTGCGCCTGCAGGTCGGCATTGGCGTCAGCGGTCGCGTTCTGCCGGGCTGCGGCCTGCGCCGCGACGTCCCGGTTCGCCGCCGCCACGTCGGGGCTGTTGGTGTCGGTTTCTTTCGCCGGCGACAGGGTGCCCGGCGCAGTCTGCGCGGGCGCGGTCTGTGCCTGGGCAGTGGCGGCGCCACCCAGCAGGGCGGCAGCGATGGCAAGGCTGGTGATTTTCATGACCCAACTCCAATCAACATGCCTGTCAAACGGGCGGGCGGGGGTCCCTGTTCCCCTCGCGCGCCTCGGCCCGCGCAACCATTTCGCGCGCGAAGCATTGGTCTTCCACGGGGAAAACAGGAGAGAGTGATGCGCAGTTTGATGATTGGCCTGCTGGCCGCGACCACCCTTGTCGGCGGCTGTACCACTTATGGCGACGACTCGCGCTACGACAGCTACAGCCAGTATGATTACGACCATCCCGACCCCCGCTATAACGGCTATTATGCCGATCGTTATTACCGCCACGACGCGCGCCGTTACGAGGAGCGTCGCCTCAGCGAGAACGACCGCGTCTATCGCGGCCGGGACGGGCGTTATTATTGCCGCCACTCCGATGGAACGACCGGCCTCGTTGTCGGCGCGGCGGTTGGCGGCTTGTTCGGCAATCTGATCGCGCCGGGCGGCTCGAAGGTGTTGGGCACCTTGCTTGGCGCCGGTGCGGGTGCGGTGGCCGGGAATTCCATCGACAAGAACAGCGACGTCCGCTGTCGTTGATGTGAAAACGGGCGCGGCGGCTGGTGTCGCCGCGCCGGTTCGGCGTTCAGGGGTGTGCGGCGGCGAAGCGTCGCATTGCCCAGACGCGCAACAAACGCAGCCATAGCGGGATGGTGATCAATGCCATCTGGCTGAACCGGGGATCCCAGAAGGCGACCAGCATCGCGCAAAGGGCGCCCAGTACGACCGCCGGGCCGCGCGCGCGGACGATGGCGATCCGTTCTGCGCTCACCGCTTCCGAGACGACCGGTGGCGAGGTCACGATCCGGACCAGGCGGATATTCAGCAGCCCGGTTGCCACCAGGGACAGGTTGTAGACCTGGGTCGGCACCAGCGTGCCGATATTATGGCTCATGAATGATGTGGTGAAAGGCATGAACACCACTGAGCAGAGCATCATGAGATTGGGCCCGTTCAGGATATCCGAATAATGGCCTGCCAGCGCAAAGGCGCGGTGGTGCCCCGCCCAGAACGCGCCGATCACGAAGAAGCTGACGAAAAACCCAAACAGGCTGGGCGCCAGATCGAGCAGGGCGCGGATATAGGCGTGGTCCGGCGATCCAAGTGGCACATGCGGCGCATGGACATCGATGATCAGCAGCGTGATCGCGATCGCGAACACCGCATCCGAAAAGAAGATCAGCCGCTCGAGCGGATGGTCGGGCCTGCTCCCGCTGCCTTTCGAGCCGCCTGTCGTCATGTCGCCCCCGGATTGCACAGCTGCATTCCCGATCCCATATGCCGCCCATGAGCGGGAACGACAACACGTGGCACGGCACGACAATCCTATCCGTGCGCAAGAATGGACGCGTCATCGTCGCCGGAGACGGCCAGGTGACTCAGGGCCAGACAGTCATGAAGCCCAATGCGAAGAAGGTCCGCCGCCTCGGAGACGGGTCGGTGATCGGCGGCTTTGCCGGGGCGACGGCTGACGCCTTTACCCTGTTCGAGAGGCTCGAGCGCAAGCTCGAGCAGCATCACGGGCAATTGCTTCGTGCTGCGGTCGAACTGGCCAAGGACTGGCGCACCGACAAATATCTGCGCAACCTCGAGGCGATGATGATCGTCGCCGACAAGGACGTGACGCTGATCCTCACCGGCAATGGCGACGTCCTAGAGCCCGAAGCGGGAATCGCCGCGATCGGCTCGGGCGGCAACTATGCCCTGGCCGCGGCGCGGGCGCTGGTCGATTACGAGGAAGACGCCGAGAAGATCTGCCGCAAGGCAATGGCGATCGCCGCCGAGGTCTGCGTCTACACCAATGACCGGCTGACCGTTGAGAGCCTCGACAGCGCGACCTGACTTCCTAAAGCCCCTCCCCTTCAGGGGAGGGGTTGGGGGTGGGGCCTCTCCTCCACGCCCGCGCATTGTGACCACTGCCCCACCCCAACCCCTCCCCTGAAGGGGAGGGGCTAAAGAGTAGAAAATGAACGAAGCACTCACCCCGAAGACCATCGTCGCAGCCCTTGACGAGCACATCATCGGCCAGCGCGACGCGAAGCGCGCCGTCGCGGTCGCGATGCGCAATCGCTGGCGGCGCCAGCAGCTTGGCGCCGATCTGCGCGATGAGGTCACGCCCAAAAACATCCTGATGATCGGCCCGACCGGTTGTGGCAAGACCGAGATCAGCCGGCGTCTCGCCAAGCTTGCCGACGCGCCCTTCGTCAAGGTCGAGGCGACCAAGTTCACCGAGGTCGGCTATGTCGGCCGCGACGTCGAACAGATCGCCCGCGATCTCGTCGAGGAAGCGATCAGGCTCGAAAAGGAGCGTCGCCGTATCGCGGTCAAGGACAAGGCGGAGGAAGCGGCGATGGGCCGCCTGCTCGACGCGCTGACCGGCAAGGGCGCAAGCGAGGCGACCCGCGAGGCCTTCCGCCAGCGCTTCAGCGATGGCCATCTCGACCAGACCGAGATCGAGATCGAGCTCGAGGCACCACCTCAGATGCCGTTCGAGATCCCCGGTGGCGGCGCGCAGATGATCAATCTCGGCGAGATGATGGGCAAGGCGTTCGGCGGCGCGCAGTTGAAGCGGCGCAAGCTCACCGTCCCCGCCGCCTGGGAAAAGCTGATCGAGGAAGAGGCCGACAAGCGCCTCGACCAGGACGAACTCAGCCGCGTCGCGCTCGCCGATGCCGAGGCGAACGGAATCGTCTTTCTCGACGAGATCGACAAGATCGCCGTTTCCGATGTGCGCGGCGGTTCAGTCAGCCGCGAGGGCGTTCAGCGCGACCTTCTGCCGCTGATCGAGGGCACCACGGTTGCGACCAAATATGGGCCGATGAAGACCGACCATATCCTGTTCATCGCGTCCGGCGCCTTCCATGTCGCCAAGCCGAGCGATCTGCTCCCCGAGCTTCAGGGCCGGCTGCCGATCCGCGTCGAGCTGAAGGCGCTGACCGAGGAGGATTTCGTCGCGATCCTGTCGGACACCAAGGCCTCGCTCACCCAGCAATATGTCGCGCTGATCGGCACTGAAGGCGTGACGGTCGAGTTCACCGAGGACGGCATCCGCGCGGTCGCGAAGATCGCCGCCGAAGTGAATGGCGAGATCGAGAATATCGGTGCGCGGCGCCTGCAGACGGTGATGGAGAAACTGCTCGAGGAGGTCAGCTTCGACGCCGAGGACCGCCAGGGCCAGACGCTCGTGGTCGACGGCGCCTATGTCCAGCAGCAGCTCGCGGCGATCGCCCGCAACACCGACCTCAGCCGGTTCGTGCTGTAGGGCCGGGAGCCACTGGCGGCCGCGGACGCGGCGCGATGGCGCTCCCGCTTCGTCAGCCGACGAATGTGGAGGCGCAGCCCAAGCCGAGCACAGCCTCAGCTCTTCGGCTTTTCATAGGGCGTGAACTTGCCCAGCCGGCAGTGCGGGCCCGGGATGCGGGAGCCGCGCTGGAGCGTGTAGAACAGATCGCCTTTGCATAGCTGGCTGCCATGGATCTCGCTGACGATGATCGAATCCTCGTCGAGCCCCGGGCATGCTTCGGGCAGGTCGTTGCGCAGCACCCGCCCGGTCTCGCGATAGATCAGGGTGCGGTTGCCGATGATCTGCGGGCCGCCCGCCCAGGACGGATTGACGCAATCGAACGGCTTTCCGGGTGTCCGGCCGGCGAGCGCCTTGGCGAGATCGCGCGCCTCGCGGTCGCTGTCCGCGGCCATCGCGCCCGTTGCGAGGAGGGCAAGCGCGAGAAGGGGGAGCTTGAGAGTCATTTCGGTGCCTTTCGATAAGCGACGAAGCTGCCGAGCGCACAACTGCCGGTCGGCCCGTGCATGCCGGGGCTGATCGTTCGGCCGATATCGCCCTTGCAGAGCCGCCCTGCATTCGAGTGGGTCACGAAGATATCCCCGCGTGCGATATTCTCGCAGCCGCCGCCCGTATCGTTGCGGTAAATGAGGCTCTTGCTGACCTTATAGAGGATCGTGCCGCCATAAGCCTGGATCTGGGCCTGCGACGTCCGGTACTGGTCGACGCAGTCAGTCGGCTTGTCGGGCACCAGTCCGCTTAATGCGGCGGCGAGCTTCTGCTCGTCGGTCTGGCGCTGCATCGCGCTGTCGGCGGCGACGGCCGAGCTCGTCAGAGCGACCGCGATCAGGGGTGTCAGGACGCGCATCACCAGATCCTTTGTCCGCCCCCCGCCACTTTCCTATAATCCATTCAGCCGCGAAAAGCATCCTTTGCCGCGCGCCGTTCGGCAAGTTGCTGCGCTGAATCGGCGCGCAGGAAGGGGTTGGTCGCGCGCTCCTCGGCGATCGTCGTCGGCACGGTCGCCTCGCCGCGCTCGCGGGCTGCGTCGACCCGCTTCATGCGCTCGGCTACCGCCCTGTTGTCCGGCTCGGCGACCCCCGCGAAGCGGCCGTTCGCTTGGGTATATTCATGTGCGCAATAGACGATCGTCTCGGGCGGCAGTGCCGCGAGCCGCTGCATATTGGCGAACATCTGCATCGCATCGCCCTCGAACAGCCGCCCGCAGCCCATCGCGAACAAGGTGTCGCCGGTGAAGACGACGGCGTCGCCCGGCAGGTGGAAAGTGATATGGCCGGCGGTGTGCCCGGGCGTCTCAAGCACGGTCGCGCGGTGATCGCCGAGCCGGACCATATCCCCTTCGCCGAGCGCCACGTCGAGGGTCGGAATGCGCGCCGCCTCGGCTGCCGGGCCCGAGACGATCGCGCCGGTCACCGCCTTGATCTCGGCATTGCCGCCGGTGTGGTCGGGGTGCCAATGCGTGTTCCAGATCTGCCCGATCTTCCAGCCGCGCCTGTCCGCCTCCGCCAGCACCGGTGCGGCCTCGGCAGGGTCGACCACCATCGTCTCGCTGGAGACGGGATCATGGACGAGCCAGATATAATTGTCGCTGAGCGCTGGAATCCGGACGATCTCGAGGTTGGTCATGCAAAGCTCCCGGCGGAAAGGGCGGCGGCGCCGAGGCGCCCGGTCAGGGCCGCGGCTGGTTCGGCGCGGGCGAGCGCCACGCCCTGGCCAGCCCATAGCGGCGAGAAATCGTCACGGCCCTGGCCTTCGGCATGGGCGCGCAACGGGGCGAGCGCAGCGCTGGCATAAGGGAAGGGCGGCGCCGCGTCGCTCACCGGGCCGAGCGTATCGGTCAGCCGGTTGCGCAAGCCCCGCGCAAGGCCGCCGGTGAACAGGTTGGTGAAGACGCTGTCATCAGCCGTCGCGGTTTCGAGGCGGCGACGGTGCGCGGCGCTCGGCCGGGCCTCAGGGGTGCGGAGATAGGCTGTGCCGACCTGGACCGCCGCTGCGCCGAGCGCGATCGCCGCGGCGGCTGCATGCTCGTCGGCGATGCCCCCCGCCGCGATGACGGGCACGTGCACTGCATCGACGATCTGCGGGACGAGGGCGAGCAACCCGACAGGATGATGGCCCGACAGGAAATGGCCGGCATGGCCGCCAGCCTCGAACCCCTGGGCGACGATCGCATCGCAGCCGCGCGCGGCGAGGTGGCGCGCCTCGGCGACATTGGTCGCGTTGCCGAAGATGCGCGCGCCGCTCGCGCGCACCCGGGCGAGCAGGGCTGCGTCGGGCAGGCCGAAATGGAAGCTGACGATCTCCGGCCGCACTGCCTCGACCGCGTCGGCCATCGCCGCGTCGAACGGCCGCCGCAGGGGCGGCGCGGTGGTCGGCGGCTCGACGCCTTCATCGGCATAGAAGCGCGACAGCGCCCCCCGCCATTCGCCCTCGTCGGGGACGGGGCCGAGGATATGGCAGAAGAAATTGAGGTTGAGCGGCCCGGTCGCTGCCGCGCGAACCGCCCCCGCCTGCGCGATCACTGCGTCCGGATCGAGCACCGCGCAGGGCAGCGAGCCGATCGCGCCGGCACCGATCGCGGCGATCGCCAGTTCCACCCCGGCGAAATTCGCCATCGGCGCCTGCACGACCGGCAGGCGTGCGCCGGTTATCGCCAGAAAGGCGCGCGTCGCCGCGCTCATCCTACCAGACGCCCGTGTTCGGCATCGATGCCCAGGGTTCGGCCGGCTCGAGAACGCCGTCCTGCAGCAGCTCGATCGAGATATTGTCGGGGGTGCGGACGAACGCCATATGGCCGTCGCGCGGCGGGCGGTTGATCGTCACGCCGCCGTCCATCAGCCGCTGGCAGGTCTCGTAGATATTGTCGACCCGGTAGGCGAGATGCCCGAAATTGCGCCCGCCGCCATAGTCTTCCGGGTCCCAATTATGGGTGAGCTCGACCTCGGCCTTACCTTCCTCGCCGGGCGCTGCCATGAAGATCAGGGTGAAGCGCCCCTTCTCGCTTTCCATGCGGCGCACTTCCTTGAGGCCGAGCAATTCGAAGAAGCGGATCGTCGCGTCCGGGTCGGTGACGCGGATCATGGTGTGGAGATAGTTCATCGGCAGGCCTCCCTTGTCGTGCGCGAGATAGGCGCGTGGGGCGCGGCTTGCCAGTGGCGGCCTCAAATCATCATGCCGGAACGGGTCCGGCATGACGTATCGACGGCGTTATTTCCCCGGCGCCGGATCGAACTGCTTCAACGCGTTCCGCGCATTGCGGGCGGCCTCGCTATCGGGCCTGATCGCCACTGCCCGGCTCCACGCCGTCTTCGCGCCGGCCTCGTCGCCCGCAAGCGCGGCGATATTGCCCGCCTCGAGCTGCACCGAAGCATCGTCGCCCGCACGGTGGACTGCCTCGGCAATGTCCTTCTGCGCGCGGGGCAGATCCTTCATCCGCCGCGCCAGCGTCGCCGAGAGCAGCCAGGCGAGCGGATCGTCCGCCGCGTCGACAATCGCATGGTCGAGATCGACGCGCGCATCGGCCAGGTCGCCGCTCGCGACGAACGCCCGCGCGCGATCGAGATTCGCTTCGCCGCGCTGCAGTCCGGTGAGCGTGCCGCCCGCCAATGCCGCATTGAGCGCAGCGCGCGCCTTCATCGGCTCTCCCGTCGCCAGCCATGCATTGCCGGCCTGCGCCCAGTAATTCGCGCTGCGCTTGTCATGGGCGTTCTCCGCCCCCTGCGCCGCCGCCTCGAATTCAGCCGCGGCGGCGGTCCAGCGCAATTCGCTCGCATAGGCGATGCCGAGGCATTGGTGCGCCAGGAAGCCACCGCCGTCGCGCAGCCATTGCCCGGCAGCTTTCTCGGCGCCGGACGGATCGCCCGACGCGAGATCGACGCAATGATCGAACCGTTGTTCGGCAGGGTCGGGCGGGCCCGCCTGGGGCGTTGCCTGGGCGGCGGCGAGAAGCAACAGGGGCAGGATCATAGGCGCTGGATCACATCCTCGACCGCCCGGATGAGCAGCGCGATATCGGTATCGCGCGACAGGCGGTGGTCGCCGTCCTTGACGATCCATGTCTGCACATCGGCTGAACGAAGCAGCTCGGCAAGGCGGGTGGTGCGGTGCCACGGCACCTCGGCATCGGCCTGGCCCTGGAGCAGCCGCACCGGCACGTCGATCGCGATCTCGCCGAACATCAGCCGGTTCGCTTCGCCCGATTGCCAGAATTTCGCGGTATAGACGGTCGGCGCGTCCGAATATGACGATTCGCGCTCGATCCGGCCATTCTGGAGCAGCGCCATCTTCTCGTCTGTGGTGAAGCCCCAGTCAGTGAAATCGGGCGCCGGCGCGATGCCGACCAGTCCGACCACCTTGTCGGGCCGGCTCCGCGCGGCGAGCAGCATCAGCCAGCCGCCCATCGACGATCCGACCAGGATCGCGGGGCCCTTGACGACCTGGTCGAGCATGGTCAGCACATCGTCCCGCCAGCCCGCAAAGCTCTGCTCCTCGAAGGCGCCTTCGCTCTGCCCGCAGCCGCCATAGTCGAAACGCAGAAAGGCGCGCCCCTCGGCCTTCGCCCAGGCTTCGAGCGCAAGCGCCTTGGTGCCCGACATGTCGGATGCATAGCCCGGCAGGAAGACGATCGTCGGGCCGGTGCCCTCGGTCAGATGATAGGCGAGCGCCGGGCGAGCGGGCGGGGGAGGCTGATCGGTCATGCGCGCTATCTAGGCGATGCGCCGCGCACCGTCACCCCGCGGCGCACACCGGACAGGATTCCCGGCTGCGGATGGGCGCCCGGCGCATCGCCGCCGAAGCCGTTGACCTGGACGAGATAGACCCAGTGAGTTCTGGCCAGTTCGGGCGCCACGCCGTCCCAGGTTGCGCGCGGGCTTGAAAGGCCGGGGATCAGGAAGACCGGCGACCCCGAGCCGGTCACCGCGATCGAGATATGCTCGAGCTGGACAGGCGCTGTCGCGGCGGCGGCGGCCGGCGCGGCCGCGGCGCAATTGCCCGCGGTGGGTTGCGCGGCGAAGGGCAGCGAGGCGAAGGCCAGCAGCAGGGAAAGCTTGTGCGTGTTCATTGGCCGGACTCCTTGGAGGGGCTGGTGAAGATCTGTTCGATCGAAAGTTCGAACAGCTCGGCGATCTTGAAGGCGAGGGGGAGGGAAGGGTCGTAGCGCCCGGTCTCGATCGCGTTCACGCTCTGGCGCGAGACGTCGAGCCGGTCGGCGAGGTCGCCCTGGCTCCAGTTGCGCTCGGCACGCAGCACCTTGAGGCGGTTCTTCACAGAGCACCTCGCGATGCCTGGAAGCGGTTGACGAGCTTGCCGAGGCCGAGCCCGACGAACCACAGGATCTGGGTGTAATAGGCATAGACATGGGGGGCGAGATCGAAATTCTCGAGAAAGCCCCAGACGGTCGCGATGCTGAGCGTGAAGGCCGAGGCGATCAGCGCCTGGCGCGTCATCATCATCCGCAGATATTCGTCGGTCTCTTCCGCGAGATACTGCCCGATCGCGACGAGGATGCCGATGATGGGCAGCGCGGGCAGGATCGCCGCGATCCAGGCGACGGGCCCGCTCAGCAGCTGATGCTTGAAGGCGTAGACCGCGGCGAGAAGGAACGCGGCGTAGATCAGGCTGAGGAGGACGACGCGGTAATTGTAGCGTTTATAGGCTCTGCTCATCGCCATGGTAAAGTCTCCTTTCGAATCAGTGAAGGGAGCTTTACAGTCAAGGTCGCTTGTCTGTCAAGCGAGGTTGTCATTTAGACGGGTATCGCGGACATGCATATGCCCTTGCCTGACTGCGACAGGTCGGCGTTCCAGAGTGTCTCCCGAGCGGGCAGAAGCAATGCCCCCGGCCTGAGCGAGGCTTCCGCGGAAGACCTGCTGTTGACCGGCAGGCGTGCCGGCTATTTTGATCTCCGCGTGCGGATAAGCAGGAGGAATGCCTTTCCAGGAACCATCCAAGGACCGTCCTGATGCCCCGCGGCCTGGGTGTGAGTGCCTGTCAACGCTGCGCGGCGACCTCCCTGGCGGGCAACAGTCGCCAGAAAGGCGCCGATCGGGGGGGGGGCGTAAAAGAGAACTATCAGGCAGGCCGGGGCGATTCTGGTCGCAGATCAGGCTTCCTACTTGGCGACCTTGGCCGCGATTGCAGCCAGCGATCGTTCGTGCACCAGCAGGCCCGTCAATATCGCGCGCCTCTCCACATCGCTCTCCGTAAGAAGCAACTTCTCAAAGCGAGCGACATTCTGAGCCCTTATCCACTGGTCCATGGTGGAATTCCTGCCGAGTCGAGAGAAGGGCAGTTTAGCGAGGTCACACGCGGGCTTCTACAACATGTGTTGGGAAGGCCTTTGATAACGGGCCGTTATCTGGGATCTGGCCGTATCTGGACTTGGGCCGATGCGGCCGAATACAATCGGGGTAGCGCGGCCGGCAGCGCGATCGATCAGCCAAGCCACCTTGATTGGCCATCTCGCCGTGACCGGGCATGCGCCCGGTCCGTCAGCGCCTCTGGGCCGCCGGCGCTCGCGGGCCACTGGTTTCCCTCGGGAAACCAGCGAGCCGCGGGCACCGGTCCGTCACCCGCCTCAGAACTTGAAGCCGGCGCTTACCCCCCATTCGCGCGGCCGCCCATAGCTTCCCTCGGCAAGGCCGAACGCCCCCGAGACGTTTCCGGATACGAGGTATAGCGTATCCGTCAGGTTCGTACCGAACACGGCGAGCGTGATCGCGCGACCCGGCAGCGTGTAGCTCAGACGCGCGTTGAGCAACCCGTAACCGGGCTGGGTGATGATCGGCGTATTGGCGACGTCCTGATAGATCCGGCTGTACATCGTGTAATCGACGCGCAGCCGCGCCTCGCTCCCGCCGTCGAATTCGTGGCTCAGGTCGAGGCCGGTCGTCACGGTCCAATCGGGCGCCTTGACGAAATGGCTGGCGAGCGTGATCGGCAGGATCTGGGTCGGGCCGAGGCCGGCGCCGATCGAGGTATATTTCGCGTCGAGATAGCCGACCCCGGCGTTGAAGGTGAACCACGGCGCAGGGCGCATGATCGTCTCGAACTCGACACCGTTGATCTCGCCCGCGGCAGCGTTCGCCACGAAGTTGGTCGGCGTCTGGTTCACCGTCAGCTGGATGTTCTTGTAGATCGAGTGGAAGGCGGCGATGTTGGTCGTCAGTTTGCCGTCGAGCCACTGCGCCTTGAGGCCGGCTTCATAGGTGCTCAGCTTTTCGGGCGCATATTGAGTCACCTCGGCATCGCTCACCAGCGGTCGCCCGTTGAACCCGCCCTGCTTGAAGCCCTTCGAATAGGAGAGATAGAGCAGCACGTCCCGCGACGCCTTGTAGCTGATGCCAAGGTGCGGCGTGAACTGGTCGAAGGTCGCTTCCTTGGTCACGTTGACGAACTGGACCAGGTCGCGCTGGCGCACGTTGATCGAGGTGAATATCTTCTTGTCGCTGGTGTAGCGCCCGCCCGCCGTCAGGGTCAGCCTGGGCAGGATCTCGAAATCGACCTGTCCATAGGCGCCCAGGCTGCGGTTGTTGGTATAGTTCTGGATGAACACGGCCGGCGTGAAAGGCGGCGGCGCGGCCGGCGCCTGCAGCCCGATCGCCAGGTCGGCGGTCGCGATGTCCGATGCCTTTTCCTTGAAGTAGAAGCCGCCCAGCACATAGCTCAGCCGGCTGTCGAGCGTCTTGCCGGTCAGCTGGAGCTCCTGGCTGAACTGCCATTGCTTGTCGCGATTGGTGGTCTGGCGGAAGACGAACGGGGTGTTGTCGCCGTCCCGCGTGAAATAGGCCTTCATGTCGCGATAGGCGGTGATCGACTTCAGCGTCGGGCCGCCCAGGTCATAGGAGACGACGCCCTGGACGCCCCACAAATCGAGGTCGTTGTTGTTGGGCCCGCCGGCCCAGGTCTCGAACGGGCTCGCCGTGATGAAGCTCGGGTTGAGCGTGTGCGCGCCGTTCGGCGCGACGATGCCGAGGCCCGGCGCGACATAGAGATTATAGTTGTTGAGGAAGGGGGTGCCGCTGATTCCGGGCACGTTGCCGACCGCAAGCAGGTCCGACGGGGCTGAGGTCTCGCGCGCCCTCGTATAGTCGGCGCCGATGTCGATCGTCAGGCCGCTTCCCTCGGGCTGGATGCGGAGCTTCGCGCGGATCATCTGCGCTGACCGGTCGCCCTGGGTGCCGCCGTCGAGCAGCCGCTTCACATAGCCGTCGCGGTTGAGCGTCGCGCCCGAGATCCTGAGCGCGGCGAGGCCCGGCACGATCGGCACGTTGATCGCGCCCTTCACGTCGATCCGGTTGAACCGGCCGTAAGTGGCCTCGATCTGCCCGGAGGTCGTGTCGACATTGGGCGCGGCGGTGTTGATGAGCACCGCGCCGCCGATCGTGTTCTTGCCGAACAGCGTGCCCTGCGGCCCGCGCAGCACCTGCACGTTGTCGATGTCGACCGCGTCCATCACGCCGCCGATCGACCGCGCATAATAGACGTCGTCCACATAGAAGCCGACGCCGGGATCGCTGAAGATCGCGAAGTCGTTCTGCCCGACGCCGCGAATGAAGACGGTTGCGTTATAGTTTCCGCCCGAAAGCGCGGCGGCGCCATCGAAGCGGATGTTCGGCGTGAACTTGGCGATCTCGTCCAGCGTCGCGACACTGTGCGCGGCGAGCGAGGCGGCGTTGAACGCGGTCACGGCGACGGGAACGTCCTGAAGCCGTTCCGACGTGCGGCGCGCGGTGACGAGGATGTCGTTCCCCTCGACCGGGGCATCCTGCGCGGGCTGGGCCGCGCTCTCCGCCGGTTCCGTTGCCTGGGACGTGGTCTGCGCCTGCGCGGCGCCGCTCGCCAGCAAAGCCGCAACTGCTACGCTGCTCGAAAGAAAACCCCTCATTTCACTCTCCTCAATAATGCTCTTCTGCTCGCCGGCAGCCGCGGCTCGGCCGAGCAATGCGCCTGGCGGAGCTTGAGCAGCAGGCGCCTGAACTCAGTCCGTTCGTCGCTGGTCAACGGAGCGAAAAGCCATTCCTCATGGTCGGCGGTCAGCTGGACGACCTCGGCGCGCAGCCGGTGGCCTGCCTCGGTCAGGTGAAGCGCATTGCTGCGCCGGTCCCGGCCGGGCCGCCGCTCGACCACGCCGATCGCGACGAGATTGTTCACCGCTGCCATCGTGCTGGCGCGATTGATCCCGAGAACATTGCCCAGCTCGGTCTGATCGCAGCCGGGATGGAGGCCGATATAGGCGAGCGCTGTCGCGCGTCCGGCAGGAACGCCGAGCTTCGACATCTCGTCCTGCAACGCTTCCATCGAGATCATGTCGACGCGGCGCAGCTGATAGCCCGTCCGGTCGGCGATCTCGCCGAGGCGATCGTCGGCAGCCTTCATCGATCATCCCCCTCATGCCGCTTGCGAGCAATTATCGAAAAGAATGTACGTCACCCATACAGTTATGACAACTAGCAATTTTGGAAGTGCCACTGGATTGGTTCTTGTGAGGCGATTCAGCGCCTGAAACGAAGCCAATCGGGCCGCGTTCGGCGAGTCCGCGCGCGGTGGCGCGCGTGCGCCTTGGGGCCGCGCCGGCGCGCGCGGATCGGCCGGTCGCTGGGGTGGTGCCGTCTTACTGAAAACGACCCTAGAACTGGCCCCCGACATTGAATGTCACCAGCTTCGTCTCGTCGCCGGGTTGCTTGATGAGCGCCTTGGCGAGGTCGATGCGGAGCGGTCCGAAGGGGGAATTCCAGTTGACCCCGATCCCGATCGATACGCGCGGCATCGGGCTGTTGCCCGAATAGCTCTCGCGATAGGCGCTCAGCGCATAGGTGTAGGGCGTCCCGGTATTGGTCGTCGTGCTGTTGCCGTCAGCGTCAAGGAACAGCAGCGCGCCGCTGCTGTTGGTATATTGGCGGGTCGGGGGCGTGCAGGTGGTCGAGGCGGCGTTCGCTGTGGCGCAACTGTCGGCAAGCGTCGGCGTCTTGCCGCCGAACACGGCGCCTGCGTCGAGATAGATTGACGGACGCAAGCCCAGTTCGCGCATGCCGGCGCCGAGCGGCAGCTCGAGTTCGAGCCGGCCGCGATAATATGTATTGCCGCCGAGCGATTCGGTTGTGTTGTTGCTGGCGGCGGTCAGCGTGGCCGGAATGGTCGAGGTGTCGTAATAGCTGCGCGTCACGCGCGGCCCGATTCCCCGAATGTCGAAGCCGCGCATCTGCGGGTCGCCGAGGAAGAAGCGGTCGGTCAGCCGCACGTCCTGGCCGATGCCCTGGATATGCCCGCCCTCGACCTGCGCGTTGAGCACGAAACCCGAGCCGAGGCCCCAATATTTCGCCGCGACGATGGTCGAGCGCAGATAATGGGTGTCGCCGCCGAGCCCGGCAAAATCCTGGCTGATCGACAGGCGCGATCCGCCGGTCGGGCGAAGCCGGTTGTTGAGCGTGTCGCGGATCAGCGAATAGCCGATCGACGAGGTCCAGCGGTTGCCGATCGCGTCGCACAGATAGGAGCCCGCCAGCGCGACGTCGCACGTGCCGTTGGTGTAATAGGTCGCCTTGTCGAGTGTCACCTGGTCATAGGTCAGGCCATAACGAGCCGAGAGCGACCAATATTCATCGAGCGGCACCCCGGCGCGGATCTGGAAGCCGGTCGATACCTGTTTGTAGGTCGTCGTCTTGGTGTCGCCGATCGTATTGTAGGAGCTATAGTCGCGCCGGAAGATGTCGCCGCCCAGTGCCACGTCGGAACCGAACAGATAGGGCTCGGTGAAACCGAGCTCGACTGACTTGGAGTAGTTCGACCAGCTGACGCTGGTGCGCAGTTCCTGCCCCTTGCCGCGGAAATTGCGCTGCTTGATCGCGGCCTGGAGAATGAAGCCTTCCGAGCTCGAATAGCCGGCGGACAGCGAGAGCTCGCCGGTCGACTTCTCTTCGAGGTCGGCGGTCAGCACGACCCGGTCGGGCGCCGAGCCCTGGTTCTTCTTGATCTCGAACTTCTCCTGGAAGAAGCCGAGCGAGTTGATCCGGTCCTGCGAGCGCTTGACCTGGAAGCTGTTGAACGCATCGCCCTCCGACAGGCGGATCTCGCGGCGGATCACCTTGTCCTGGGTCTGGGTGTTGCCGTTGATCTCGACCCGCTCGACATAGGTGCGCTGGGCCTGGGCGATGTGGAAATTAATCCCCATCGTCAGCTTGTCCTTGTCGCGGTCGAATTCGGGATTCACGTCAGTGAAGGCATAGCCGAACAGCCCGGTCGATTCGCTCAGCGAGTCGACCGAATCCTCGACCTGCTTGGCATTGTACCAGTCGCCCTTGTGCATCGGCAGCGTGGCGGCGAGGCGCTTGTTGTCGAAATCGCGGATGTCGCTGTCGACGGTCACGTCGCCGAATTTGTAGCGCGGGCCTTCCTCCACCACATAAGTGATGATGAAGTCCTTCTTGTCGG
>NZ_BAAAEH010000044.1:0-56446 GCF_039522915.1 Sphingomonas oligophenolica | reverse complement strand
TCCGATCACCTGCACATACTCGAATTTTTCCGCTTGCTTCCATGGGGGCGTCCACAGAAGCGGGAAAGCAAGGGGCCATCGCGTGCCGGGGGCATCGTATCGGCGGCGCGGCCTCGAAACGGCATCTATCGCTGCGGATAGGCGAGCGGCGGACGCCAATCCCTCATATCGGCCGTATCGCTGACCTTCCACGGCGTGCCGCGGCTGGTCAGGAACAGCCGCTCCATCTCGGGCCGCGTGAAGGGCCGTGACCCAAGCCTGCCGAACACCGCGATCTGGCCGCCGGTCTCGTCGACCGCACGGTCGCGGTCGAGGCCCTTGGAGAGGGCGAGGGCGGGGGAGGGGGTCTTCGCCCAGGCAATCAGTTCAGGCATCGGCGCGGGCGAGAAGCCGTAGAAATTGGGCTGGCTCGCCGGCGAGGTGAGCTGGAGGACCTTCAGCCCGTTCCGCCCGTCGGCGACATAGGCGAACAGCGATGCGTTGGTGCTGCCGACGATCACGTCCTGCGCGTCGTTGAGCTGCCCGTCGAAATCGACCTTCTTGTAGATCGCCGGCCGGGTCGGGTTGGTGACGTTGGCGATCACCAGCCCGTCGGCGCCCGCCGCGATATAGGCATAGGTGCGTGCCAGATAGATACGCCGCGCGTCGGCCAGCGCGATCGTGCCCGAGGGGACCGGCACCGGATCGAGCAGCCTGGTGACATCGAACAGCTTCACGCCCTCGGCATCGGTCACCCAGAGATAGCGGAACTGGAGTGCGCTGGCCCGGGCATCCTTCAAGGGGCGGACGGCGGCGAGGCGGGGATGAAGCGGATCGGCGAGATCGACCACGACCAGCCCCCTATCAGCGGTGATGTATGCGACCGACCCCGCCAGCGCGATGTGCCGCGCGCCCTTGAGCACGCCGCCCTCGTTCCACGTCACCGCGCGCGTCAGGAAGTTGTTGCGGAACTCACCGTCGGCCATCGTCTCGACATTGACGAGGATCAGCCCCTCGACCGCATCGGTGACGGCGGCATAGCTGTAGATCGGCAGGAAGGGCTGCTCCTGGTTCATCGCCCGCATCGCGGCGGTGTTGCGCAGCGGGTTGATCGGCTGGTCGGTCGGCAATGCCATGCAGGTCGCATTGGGCGAGGCGACATGCGCATTCTGGCCGAGCTTCGAGAAGGGCGCAGAGACGATCTTCTCGGAGAAACCCTTGTTGGCGATCGAGGCGACATCATAGACGCGGAAACCGCCGCGTCCCTCCGCGACGTACATATATTCGCCGCGCAGCTGCAGGCAGCCGACCTTGTCGGTCGTGCCCTGGACGACGTTGCGGAACTCCTCCCTCGGATGGGTCTCGCCGGAGAGGCGCTTGTCGAAGGTCTTGCCGCGGATCCAGTTCTTCAGCTCGCGCTTGTTCTGCTCGACATGCATCCGCCAGTAATCGGGATAGGCGTAGCGCTGGAGATAGGAGCCGATCACTGCCTGGGGCTCGTCCCACTCAGTCACGCGCACCGCCTCGAAGCCGTGGTCGAGGCCGGTCCAGGCATTGAGCCCGACAAAGTTCACATAGTTTGTGCCGAGCAGCATCAGCTGCGCCATGATCGCGTTGTTGTCGTCCTTCGCCGAGAGATGGCAGTCAGTGCAGGTCTTGGTTTCGGTCGTGCGCACCGTGTGCGGGAAATGCGGGGCGAACGCCTGGCTCGAAAAGCCGATCGCGCTGATCGGCGGCTGCTGGATATAGATCCGCTCGCGGTTGACGTTGGTCGAGGAGAGCACCAGCGCCGAGCTGCTGCGCACCGGCGTGATCACATTGCCCTTGGTCGTCATCCCCCGGCCGAGCTGGAACATGTCGTCGCGCGCGACCTGCGGGTTGTAGGTCGCGAAGTTGCGCGTCTCCTCACCCTTGAAATGGTGCGTGCTGCTCTTCCAATTGGCCTCGATCGGCAAATGGCAGCCGCCGCAGCTCGTCGTCCAGCTCAGATGGCAGGTATAGCAGGTCATCGTGTCTTCGCCGTGGGCACGGTCGCTGGCCGGCACGCCGGGGCCGAAGGAGAAGCTGCCGTCCTCGGCGCCTGACCGGCTCATCAGCTTTGCCCGCGCCGCCTTTACGTTGAACACGGGGCTGGCCGGGTCGACGCTGTCCTTGACGAGGTGGATCTCCCAGCTGAGATTGGGGTCGACGATCGAACGCTGGATCAGCTTCCTGGGCCCGAGCGGCTTGCCGATCCATTCGAAGCGGCGCTGACCGTCGGGGTTGCGCAGGATCTCCAGATCATTGCCCTGCGGCCGCGCCGCGGGACCCGAGGTGCGCAGGGTCGGATAGGCATCGACCGTGCCGTGGCAATCCTTGCAGCCGATCTCGACTGCATTGGCGACCTCGCCATAGATCAGGCCATTGCCATGGCTGTCCTGCGCGAAATGGCAGTCGGCGCACTGCATGCCTTTCTCGGCATGGATGTCCATGAGATGGACTGCCTTGCCCGGGTTCACGCCCGGCGGCACGAACTTGCCCTCGCCGGCCTTGCGCCATTTCTGGGGATCGTCGGGCCAGACGATCTTGCCCTCGGCGTCCAGCAGATTGCCCTCGCGGTCGCGCTTGAAGACCCCGCGGAAATTCCAGCCATGGCCGTGATAATCGGCGAACTGGGTGTCCCTCAGGCCCGGGTTGAGATCATAGACGTTGCGCAGGAAATCCGGATCGCTCCAGTTGCCGCGCGGCGCGGCGCCTTCCGGATTATGCTCGTTCGCGGCGCGGACTTCGGCGGCGGTCGGGTATTTCTGCTGCTTCGGCCACATCGACGGCGCGTCGGCCTCATAATCCCACATCGTGTAGCCGAGATACGAGTTCAGGAAGATGTTTGGCTGGTGCATGTGGCAGCTCATGCACTGCGCCGTCGGGATCGCCCGGGTGAAGGCGTGGTGGAGCGGGTGGCCGCTATCGGGCTGGACGAGGCCGCCATGCGGGCTGGTCTTGGCGGCGATGGTCGGATCGACCGTGACGCTCTGGCCGTCCCGGCCGAACTGCGCATAGATCAGGCTGTGCCGTGGTTCGCGGTCATTGGCGTAGATCACATGGCAGCCGGTACAGCCCGATCCGCGATAGTCGCCGGGCTGGTCGTTGGTGCCCATGAACCACATCAGCGGATCGTTGAGCCGGGTCTTGTGGATGTTGAGGATCGGGATCGCGACCCGCAGGCCGGTGCCGGGGCCGCGGTTCGACTGCTTGAGATCGGGCCTGCCGGGCTCTTCGAGCTTCTGGATCGACCCGCTCGGGTTGGGCAGGCCGACCTCGGCGAATTGCGTGCTGATAATCCGCCCGCCGCGCTCGAACACGCGGAAGATGTCGGCCGGCGGCGTCACCTGCCAGGTCGGCAGCGGATAGAGCGCCGCAAGCGCGCCCCGCTTCTCCTGCTCTTTCGTCACTGTCCCCGGCGGCGAGCCCGGCGACACGATCTTCGCGGCCTCGCCCTTGGCCGTATAGGCCTCGCCGAAGACATAGCTTTTATACGGGACGATGCCGTTATTGTACGCGGCACCGCCGAACAGCATCGCGCCCGAGGCCATGATCGATCGCTCGGCCGCCTCGATGATCTCGATATGGCAGGCGCCGCACGAATGGCGCACCACGCGATAATCGCCCGGGTTGACGAAGCGGATATAATCCGGCGCCTCGTCATTGAGCAGCGTGTAGCTTTGCTTCGGGTTGGCCGAGTCCGGATAGTGCCAGCGATGCGGATAGCGCGGCAGCACATGCGCCCGCTCGCGCGCGGCGACATAAGCGGGATCGGCGTAGCCGAGCGCGGGATTGCCGCGCACTGTCGCGTCGCCGCCATGGCAGTCGACGCAGCCGAGTTGCACCGCCGGGCTGGCATGCATCGAGGGCTCGTCGGTGCGGGTGTGGCAGGAATAGCATCCGTCCGATTTGGCCGCGACCTGCTCGGCGGTCTGGCTCATCGGCGCGGCGAGCATCGGCGCATAGTGACGCGCGACCGGCTTTTCCGCGTCGCTCGCCCGCAATATCGCCGCCGGCACCAGAAGGGCGAGGGCGATCGGCAGCAGCAGGGCGGCGAAGCGGCGCATCAGTAGCTGACGATCACATTGGCGAGGATCGAATAATAATGCCGGTCCTGTGATTTGTTGGCAAACAGATCCCGGAAACCATTGCCAGGCAACAACATTGCTCCCGACAGCCGCACCACGATATTCTGCGTCGCCTTGGGCCGCCAGATCGCTGCGGCGGACAGGTCCCAGCCGATATTCTTCGGGATGCTGCCCTCGTTGCGGAGTGTCTCGAGCACGGTTGTGTCGGCGAACCAGAGATGGTTGGCGTTGACTGACACGCGCTTGGTTGGCGTGACGTCGAAATCCCCGCCGACGCCGATCAGTGCGGTGCCGGGGTTGTTGAAGTTGGACTGGCCCTCATCCTTGGAGGAGCGCAGGTCGTTGAGAATGCCGTTGCGCCCGCTGATCGCGATCGCCCGTCCGCCGCCGGCAAAGGGGATCGACTGGCGGATCCAGTAGCTTGTGTCGGCGCCGGCGAAGATCGGGTTTTCGAGGATTGCGTCGAACCCGGTCTCGACATCGTCGTACGGATGCTTGTCGCCGCTCGCGTACAGGCCCGAGAGGCGGAAGCGCATCCAGTCATGATCATAGCTGAGCTCAGCGGCCCCGAAATATGCCCTGATCTGCGCCGGGCGGCTGGTGAAGAAGCTGTTCCGGTCCTGCCCCAGCGCGCCGTAAAGCGAGGCGGTCAGGTTGAGCCGCCCGATATGCCCGTCTGCATTATAGCCGAGATAGACGACGTCATAGTCGCGCCCGCGCAGGTCGCCGAGCAACGCCGGGCGGACCGGGAAGCCGTTATCGTCGATCTGGATACGGTGGCTCTCGCGGTTGCGGTTATAGACCGCGGTGAGCTGGCTGGTGAAGCCGGGGATCAGGAAATCCTGGCGATAGGCATTGGCCACGAAGACGAGATCGTCGCGCGGCCGCTGGGTGACGTCATTCAGTCCCGAATTGGTGTCCTTCTCGAGCCGCCAGAACGCCGCGAGGTTGAACTGGAAGCGATTGTCGTCGCGGTTGCCGAAGAAGCGGATGCCGAGCTGCTGGTCGTTGAACAGGAAGCCGCGGAAATCGCTCTGGAAGGGCTGGATGCCGATGCGGATCGATTCAAAGTCATAGCGGTCGGAGCTATTGCGCAGATGATAATCGACAAAGGCTTCCTGCACGCCGAGGAAATGGTCGGCACGGTGGCTTGGATCGCTGGGTTTGACTGAGAGAACGCGCTTTTCGGGTACGTTGACGTAGCTGACATTGAGCGCGAGGCTCAGCTTGTACTCGATCTCGGGCGGCTTGAACGCAGTCGAGCCCTTGAACAGCGAGGCGCTGGCGATGAAGGTCTGCGAGAAGACATAGCTCGCATCCTTGCCGAACACGTCGAGGCTCTGCGGCCGCTCGGTGGTCTGCACGCCCACGGGGATGGGGAAGGTACGCGGCTCGAACACCGTATCGCTGACCGCGCTCGCCGCGAAGAACCAGTCGTCGCCATGGATCGGCAGCCAGGGGACCTTGGCACGGTTGATGGGGCGGTCACCCTTCAGCGTGTTCTGGTGATAGGGGTCGAGCCACTTCTCCTTCACCAGCCCGAGCGACTCGATCAGCCGCCAGCGATCGGGAACGGGTATCTGATCGGTCGGGAAGGCCTCGGGCGGCGGCGGCCGGACCGCGCCGATATTGTTCTGGGTGACCGGTTCGGGAAGCTCGTGACTGAAGCCGGGACGGCGGCGGCCTTCGATATTCTCGACCGGGGTTTGCTCTTCCTTGCGCGGCGGCTCCGGTTTGGCGGGGGCCTGGGATTGGGGCAGGGGGGCAGGCGACGTGGTCGCGACCTGGCCGACCGCGCTCGCCAGCAGGAACAGGGGAGAGAGAAGGGGGCTCACGACCCCGAACCCCCAGCGTCACCCCGGACTTGTTCCGGGGTCCATCGTGCCGGAGACGCAACGCCTGAGGTGCTTGCGGCGCGATGGATGCCAGAACAAGTCCGGCATGACCAGCTTGATGGGTGGACCACAGCCCTAAAGCCCCGCACACACATTCTGGTCGCTCGTATCGAGGAACGGCGCGAACGGGCAGTTGATGAAGCGCAGCCGCACCTGCTTATCGCCGAGATCGACGACGATCTGGTCCGCGCGCATCGCGAGCGGGGCATTGCCCACCCCGCCGATGCGGACCCCGCCATTGTTCAGGCCGAGGAAGCTGATCATGTCGTCCTGGTCGATGCCGTCGCCCGAGACACCGATCCCGCCGACCAGCACAGCGCCGCGATAGACCGGGACCGAGCCCGGGAAGATCTGGATGCCGTTCTGCAACCGGTTCTGCCCCGCCGCGGCATCAGGGATGAAGGTGCAGCGCGGCGGCGTGTCGGTGCCGCTTGCCCCGGTGACGAAGGCGAGATGCTGGCCGAGATTGGAGAGGACAAGCGCCGATTGCAGCCCGGTCGAGAAGGGATTGAACTGAGCGATCGGCCTCGAAAAGGGCCCGTTGGGGCGGCCGACCTCGCCATCGGGGAAATAGGGCCGCGAGAGATTGCCCCCCGAGCGATCGGCAAAGGCGAAGGCACCCGTCAGCGCCGTCGGATCATGCAGGAAGGTGCGGGCGGCGGGCACGAAGCTGCGGACATCGGCGCTGGGGTCGCCGGTGAGCTGGGCGGCTGCGTGGCTGCTCGAGAAGAAAGCGGCGGTGCGCGCCTTTTGCAGCGAGACGTCAGTGCCGAAGATCGGTGCGTCGGGCGAGCGCACGATGCCCAGCACGGCGCCGCGCGTATCGACCATCGAGATGCTGACCTGCGCCCGGCTGTCGAGCGGCTGGCGGATCTGCGCCCGGGCGCGGCTCATTACCCGGAAGGCCTCTTCGAGGATCGCAGTGACCTCGGCGGCGGTGAGGGGCTGGGTGATGTCGGCGCCGTCAGTGCCGGCGCGGATCGGGAAGCGGTCGGTGCCCGATCCGTTGGTCAGGACAAAGGCATCACGGTTGGAGAATTCGGCAGCTGTCGAGGGGCGGATGCCCGAGGCTTCGCTGCCATAAGCAGTGCCGGCGAGGATTGCCGCCGGGCTGAAATAGCCGCGCACCGTGACGAGGCTGCCCAGCGCCGGATCAGTCGCCGCATAGCTTGGCGTGCCGGTGGCGAGCAGTCCCGCATAGGTCGCATCCGAATAGCGAAGCTGGGTGCCGTCGACATAGATATGGTCGGCGCGGATAGCGGTCGAGGCTTCGAACCCGACGGTGCCGGCCAGCGCGATCGCTTCCTCGGGATCATTGTCGGTGTCGAGGACATTGGGATCGAAGCCATAGACGCCGTCCGCCATCACCCCGATGCCGCCGACCACGACGCCATTCTTGTAGAGTGGAAAGCCGCCCGGATCGGCGGCAAGGCCCAGCGGCGAGCGTTTCGGGCCGATCAGCGCGGTCGCCCCGCTGCCGACATAGCGCGACGAGAGGTCGGAACAGGGGAGCTGGCTGAACTGCACCCCGAACAACGGCCCGCTTTCGAGCCCGGCGGTCGACGGGGCCGGCGGGAAATGCGGCTGGACGATCATGCTCGCGGTGCGGGTCGAGAAGGCGTTGCCGCCGCTGGAGAGGTAAGCGCCCGTCACCGCCTTGGCGATGGCTCCTGCCTCGGCCGGGATGGTGAGGTTCTGCGCATCGATATTGACGCCATTGGGGGCGGGTGACGTCGTGGCGGTCGCCGCGGCGCCGTTCATCCGGAACACCGCCAGCACATTGCCGACCCGGTCGACCACCGCGATCACCGCCGGGAGATGCCGGGCGGTCGCCTCGGCGGCGGCGCGGGCGATGACGGTCTGGACATCGGCGACGCTGAGCGCCTCGGCTGCAGGGACTGAATAGAGCGTCGTCGGGGCCGGGGCGGGCGCCGGGGTAGGGGCAGGCGTGCTGCCGCCCGAGCTGCCTCCGCCGCTACAGGCCGAGAGAATCAGTGCGCTCCCCGCGAGCAGGCCGGTGATGCGACGGCGCGTGCTCATTGCCCCCTCCTCATCTAAGCGCTCTGATGCTGCGCACCGCGTCGCCGAGCGAAGCCCGGAAATCGGCGGGACGATAGCCGTTCGGCTCCTTCACCGCGGCGTAGGCACGGTTGATATCGGCGCGGATGCCGGCGGCGGCGCCGACCGTGATCCGCTTTTCCTTCACGAGCGCGTTGAGCAAGGTGTCGATCGCCATCACGCCCTGCACCGAGCCCTCATAGTCAGTGAAGCGCGGCGCGAGTGTCGGGCCGGCGATGCTGTCGACCATCGCAAAGGCAGTGTCGCCATTGCCATCGGTCGCCGAGAGAGCCGAGGCCAGCGCCGTCGCAGTCGAAGCAAGACGTCCGCCCGCGGCGACGGCGGCGCCCCGATCCCGCGCCAGCGCAGCGTGAAAGGCGCGGCTGTCGCTGTCGAGCCGCCCGGCCATGCCGGGCGCTGCCACCCGCGCGGCGGCGGCGAGCAGGATCATGTTCTCGTCGTTGAAGGGCGGCATCCCCGCCGGAATCGGCCGGCCGGGATTGCTCTCCCAGGTCCGGGTACGGTCCTCGGCGTCGTAGATGCGGCGATGGCAGCTATGGCAATCGAAGAAGGTGAATTCGGGGAAGGCGCCTTCGGTGCCCTTCGGCGTGGCGTAGAGCGTGAGGGCGCGGTTGACGGCCATTGCCTGGCCGACCGCCCACATCCGTACGCTGTCGGTGCGGCCCTTGCGCTGGATGTAATCGGCATCTTCGTCATGATGCTGTTGCAGCGTCGAGAACAGGTCGAGCTCGAAGGAGATGCGCGGATGGCCGGCGGCCATCATGCGGTGGGTGACGAACTGGCCGGGCTTGTTGCTGCCGAAATGGCAATCGAGGCAGACAGCGGCGCGTGTCGCGGGGCGATCGAGTGGCGTCATGCCGCGCGCCACATTGGCGGCATGGCTGGCGCCGACGGTGTAGTGCGAGGAAATCCAGCCCGAGGCAGGGCCGTGGCAAGCCTCGCAGCCGACGCCGTCGCGAGCGAGGAAGCGGACACCGGTCCGGCCGTCGGTCGGCGTGGTGTGGCAGCCAAGACAGGCGGGCGCGCTGGTCGGGTCGCCCAGGCCAAGAGTCGCCGTGATCTGCTTCGCGCGGGCGTAGGAAAGGACGGTGAAGGCGCGGCTGTGCGCGCCGCCGGGCGTGGAGGGCTCCTGCCAGCGCATCAGCTCGTCCTGGCGGACAACGGCGCCATCAGCCTCCATCCGGCCGTGGCAGGTCGTGCCGGCGCAGCTCGCGACGCCTTCGAACCCACCCGGCGCGCGCGGCGCCGGGTCAGCCCGGAGCGCCGCGGGGCCGGCGAGCAGGGTGACGGCGAGCAGCGACAGTGCGGCCATGCCCGCAGCAATCGTGCGGGCCGTGGATCCTTCGCTTTGGCCCCCAGCTGCCATGCAGCCTAATCCCCTTTTCGGTAGCCGGATTGTGCCCGAAACGTTCCTGTTCGAATAGTATCAAAGCTGTCCGCGTATAGGACAGAAGCGCAGCCTACCGCCTGCGGATCACGAGATTGCGAATCTCCGTCATGTCCTCCATCGCAAAGCGAATTCCTTCGCGGCCGAGGCCTGAATCCTTGACGCCGCCATAGGGCATATTGTCGACCCGATAGCTCGGCACATCGTTGATCACCACGCCGCCGACCTCGAGCCTGTCCCAGGCGTCGAACATCTTGAACAGATCGCGGGTGAAGATGCCGGCCTGAAGGCCAAACTTGCTGTCATTCACTTCCTCGAGGGCAGCATTGAAGTCACTGAACTTGCTCAGCAATGCGACTGGGCCGAATGCCTCTTCGCGATACACCGCCGAGGAGCGGTCGACCTGGTCGAGCAGGGTTGCCTCGAGCATCGCGCCGTCGCGCTTGCCGCCGCAAAGCAGGGTCGCGCCGCCGGAGACCGCCTGCTGGATCCAGCCATCCAGCCGCCGTGCCTCTCCTTCGGAGATCATCGGGCCGATGAAGGTGTTACGATCCTTCGGGTCGCCGGCAACCAGGGTCTTCGTCCGCGCGACGAGCATGTCGCGGAAGCGGTCATAAACGGATTCATGGATGATGATGCGCTGCACGCCGATGCAGCTCTGGCCTGACTGGTAGAAGGCGCCGAAGATGATCCGCTCAAGCGCATCGTCGAGATCGGCGTCATGGTCGACGATCACCGCTGCATTGCCGCCGAGCTCGAGCACGACCTTCTTCTTGCCGGCCTTTGCCTTCAGGTCCCAGCCGACGCCGGGCGAGCCGGTGAAGCTCAGCAGCTTGAGCCGGTCATCCTCGGTGAACAGGTCAGCGCCCTCGCGGTGGGCGGGGAGGATCGAGAAAGCGCCCTCGGGCAGGTCGGTCTCTGCCAGCACCTCGCCGATGATGATCGCGCCGAGCGGCGTGCGGCTGGCGGGCTTCATCACGAACGGGCAGCCCACCGCGAGCGCGGGCGCGATCTTGTGGGCGGCGAGATTGAGCGGGAAGTTGAAGGGCGAGATGAACGAGCAGGGGCCGATCGGCACCCGCTTCCAGATGCCCTGATAGCCCTTCGCACGCGGCGCGATGTCGAGCGGCTGGACTTCGCCGGTCATCCGCACCGATTCCTCGGCGGCGATGCGGAAGGTGTCGATGAGGCGCCCGACCTCGCCCTCGCTGTCCTTGATCGGCTTGCCGGCCTCGACGCAGAGCGCATAGGCGAGCTCGTCGAACCGTGCCTTGAAGCGATCGACACAGTGCTGGAGCACTGCCTGGCGCTCATAGCTCGCCATCCGTGCCATCGGCTCGGCGGCACGCACCGCCCCGGCGATGCCTTTGTCGATCGTCGCCGCATCGGCCTGGGCGACGCGGAAGGCGATTGCCCCGGTGAACTTGTCGGTGACTTCCAAATCTGTGTTAGGTTGCTCCGCCTTGTTATTGAGATACAGCGGGTAAATGTCTTTCAGCAGGGTCATTGCAAATCCCGTTCGGGCTGGTCGTTTCCAGCCCCTTTCTTTCGACAGAAGCGCTTGCTCGGCAAGTCAGGTCAGGCCTGGAGTTGGGCGCTCAATTCCCTGATCTCATGGTTCAGGATGCGGTCGTTGTCGCTATAATCGACCGGGCAATCGATCAGATGGACGCCCGGCGATTCAAGCGTGTGCTTCAGCAATTCGGGCAGATGCGCGGCGCTCTCCACCCGGTGGCCGAAGGCGCCGTAGCTTTCCGCATATTTGACGAAGTCCGGGTTGCCGTAGGTCAGCCCGAAATCCTTGAAGCCCATATTGGCCTGCTTCCAGCGGATCATGCCGTAGCTGCCGTCATTGAGGATCAGCACGGTGAGGTTGAGCTTGAGGCGGACCGCTGTCTCCATCTCCTGGCTGTTCATCATGAAGCCGCCATCGCCGCAGATCGCCATTACCTTGCGGCCGGGATAGACCATCGCAGACGCCATCGCCGAAGGGAGGCCCGCACCCATCGTCGCCAGCGCATTGTCGAGCAGCACGGTGTTCTGCTGGCGCGCGGGATAGTTGCGGGCGAACCAGATCTTGTAGACGCCATTGTCGAGCGCGATGATGCCGTCGCTCGGCATCGCCGCCCGGACCTCGCGGACGAGGTTCGGCGGGAAGATCGGGAAGCGCTGGTCGCCATCGAGCGAAGCAGTGTGGGCAACCTCGGCCGCGCGGGCCGCGTGCATCGCGTCGAACGACCAGCCGGCCGAGGGGACGATATCCTCCTTCATCTGCCAGATGGCGTTGGCGATATCGCCGATCACCTCGATCTGGGGGAAATAGACCGGATCGACCTCGGCCGAGCGGCTCGACACATGGATGACGTCGTCGCCGCCGGGCCGCATGAAGAAGGGCGGCTTCTCGATGACGTCATGGCCGACATTGACGATCAGGTCGGCCGCCTCGATCGCGCGGTGGACGAAGTCGCCGGCGGAGAGCGCGGCGCAGCCGAGGAATTTCGGATGCTTCTCGTCGATCACGCCCTTGCCGAGCTGAGTCGTGACGAAGGGAATGCCCGTCTTTTCAACGAACTGTAGCAGCATCCTGCCGGTTAGTTTGCGGTTCGCGCCGGCGCCGATCACCAGCAAGGGTGATTTGGCGTGTTCGAGCCGCCTGACCGCGGCACGGACCGCCTTGGGCTCTGCCGAGGGGCGGCGGCACAGGCTTGCCTTGATCGGCAGGCTGTCGGTCTGCTCTTCGGCGACATCCTCGGGGAATTCGAGATGGGTCGCGCCGGGCTTCTCCTCCTCGGCGAGGCGGAAGCTCTCGCGGACCCGGCTCGGGATATTGTCGGCGCTGGCGAGCTGATGGGTATATTTGGTGAGCGGCCCCATCATCGCGACGACGTCGAGGATCTGGAAGCGGCCCTGCTTGGATTTCTTGATCGGTTTCTGGCCGGTCACCATCAGGATCGGCATGCCGCCAAGCGTTGCATAGGCGGCGGCCGTCACCAGATTGGTCGCGCCCGGGCCGAGGGTGGAGAGGCAGACGCCGGTCTTGCCGGTGTGGCGCCCATAGGTCGCCGCCATGAACCCCGCGCCCTGTTCGTGCCGGGTCAGGATCAGCTTGATCGAGGAGCGCGACAGGCTGTCGAGGAAATCGAGATTTTCCTCGCCCGGAACGCCGAAAACATATTCGACGCCTTCCTGCTCGAGGCATTTGATGAAGACGTCCGAGGCTTTCATCGCTCGTTTCCCCTGCCGGTTGGACACCAAACAAAAAGCGACCTGCCCTCAGCCGACTCTCGTGGACGACTTGGCGCCGCGAAATAGTGTATTCTGCCCGCAATAGAAAGCCGCGACTCGAAGCGGCAGGTCGCACCAGTCTGCGTTGCAACGGCATCTGGAGAGGACCGAAAATGGCGATGACCGACCATGTCGACCTGTCGACATTCATGGAGGGCGTGAAGAAACGCAACCCTGGGCAGACCGAGTTTATTCAAGCTGTCCAGGAGGTTGCCCAGGACATTTACGAGTTCATCGCAGACAAGGAAGAATATCACCATTACCAGATCCTGCGGCGCATCGCCGAGCCTGACCGGATCATCTCGTTCCGCGTCTGCTGGGAGGACGACAGCCACAATATCCGCGTGCAGCGCGGCTGGCGGGTGCAGAACAACAATGCGATCGGCCCCTATAAGGGCGGCATCCGCTTCCACCCCTCGGTCACCGAGAGCGTGCTCAAGTTCCTCGCCTTCGAGCAGACCTTCAAGAATGCGCTGACCGGCCTGCCGATGGGTGGCGGCAAGGGCGGATCCAACTTCAACCCGAAGGGCAAGAGCGATCACGAGGTGATGCGCTTCTGCCAGAGCTTCATGACTGAGCTCTACCGCCATGTCGGCGCCGACGTCGACGTGCCGGCGGGGGATATCGGCGTGGGCGGGCGCGAGATCGGCTATATGTTCGGCCAGTACAAGCGCATCACCAACCAGTTCACCGGCGTGTTGACCGGCAAGGGCCTCGAATATGGCGGGTCGCTGATCCGCACCGAGGCGACCGGCTATGGCGCGGTCTATTTCCTCCAGTCCATGCTCAAGACGCGCGGCACCGACCTCGAGGGCAAGACCGCGGTGATCTCGGGATCGGGCAATGTCGCGACTCATGCTGCCGAGAAAGTGACTCAGCTCGGCGGCAAGGTGCTGACCCTGTCGGACAGCGAGGGCTTCATTCATGATCCCGACGGCATCGACCAGGAGAAGATCGACTGGGTGAAGGCGCACAAGACCAAGCGGCGCGGGCGAATCTCGGATTATGCCAGGGAATTCAACGGTGCGACCTTCCATGCCGGCATGACGCCATGGGGCGTCCATTGCGACGTCGCCTTGCCCTGCGCGACGCAGAACGAACTGCTCGGCATGGACGCGCGGGCGCTGATCGCGGGCGGGTGCATCGCGGTGGCGGAAGGCGCCAATATGCCGACCAATCTCGAGGGCGTGCACGTCTTCAAGGAGGCCAGGATCCTGTTCGCGCCGGGCAAGGCGGCCAATGCCGGCGGCGTCGCTGTCTCGGGGCTCGAGATGAGCCAGAACAGCGAGCGGCGCGCCTGGAAGGAGGCGGAACTGCAGCAACTGCTGCTCGACATCATGGAAGGCATCCATGATCGCTGCGTGGCCTATGGCCGGGCCGATGACGGCTATATCGACTATGTGAAGGGCGCGAACATCGCCGGCTTCAAGAAGGTGGCTGATGCGATGCTTGCGTTCGGCGTCGTGTAGGGCAGGCGCGCCCGGCGATCGTTTCGGCATGCGGCCGGATCGCGCGGCTGCGGTGAGCCGCCGAATGTCGAAGATCAGCGCGCGCCGCACCGCGCAATTTGGCTGGCGCTGCGTCCCCCCTGTCGTCTAGGCGGCATCATGGGTGAAATCGAACGCCGCGTCCCTTCAGGACTGATCGAGCAATGGGCTTATCATCTCCGCCGCCAGCGCGCCCGGGCGATGGACACGATCTGGCTGATCGAACAGGGCTTCAGCGTGCATGACGGCCGCGACGGGGTGCCGACAGTCGATGCCAGCGAGCGGATCTGCCGCGAGCAGCGCGTCATCGTCGAGGAGGTGACGGCACTGCTCGATCAATATGACGCCATCAACCTGCGCCTGCCGACGACCCCGATGGCGGACGAGGCGCCCTGATCCTGGCGCGAGGCCCATTCTTCCGGGGCGTCGATTAGCCCTCTCAGACTCGATTTCGCTGATAAAGCCACGGAATGTAGTTTATCGTACCGGGGATTTGACGGGTTCTGGAGATCGGATCCGATGCCGCCGGACCGCGATGTCAATTTCCCGGTCGCGATCGTGGCGACCGTCACGCTCGGCCTCCTGTCCCTGGTCGCGATCAGGATGATATGGCTTGGGATCTATGCAGCGTTCTCGATCGAGTGACGCGACCGCCTGCGCTGAAGATCCGACGAACGGCGCCGCCATCGATCGTGGGAAAAGCATGAATTTCAAGGAGATGGAGGCCCGACCGAGAATCGAACTCGGGTGCAAGGATTTGCAGTCCTCTGCGTAACCACTCCGCCATCGGGCCGAAGGCGGCGCAGATGCGTGGTTTTTGGCGTCGGGTCAACCGGGCGCACGCAGTTTTCTGCGCCGCTGCGCGCCGCCGCGTCCACCTGCCCTATAGGCAAGGATCGATCTGCTCGCGATGATCGGCGCCTGGCCAGGCTGTTGCACCCATTTTCGGGGATTTCGGCAAGCGCGCCTTGACCGACTCCGGCCGGAGCCGACAAGATATCCGGGCCGGCGGGGGAAGTCCGGCTGGTTCGGGCGATGGTCACAACGGGGCGGGGGGAAGATGCGGCAGAAAGGCAGGATAATGCTGCTGGTCGGCCTATTGCTGGCAGTCGACGCGCTGACCGTCCTCGACTGGGTATAATTCCGGCGGGCAGTTCGCGAAGGCCGGCGCTTCGGCCTTCAGGTCGCCGGCTGGGTTTCCTGCGCGGTGCCGCCGTCATCGGCCAGGCGCCAATATTGATCCTCCTTGACCATTTTGCGGCCGCATCCACGGCAGACGCTTTCCCGCCTGCCGTTGACGAAACGGGCGCGTCGGCCCGAACGGACATGATGACCCTTCGCGCAGCGCAGAAGTTGCAAGATGTTCATCTGCCGACTCGGACCTCATATTCCTTTGGACAGAAATTGCTGCATAGCACAATTCTCATGACATTTGGCTGACAAACTGATGAAGAGAGCCGGGAATCAGCCGAACCCAGATCAAGGTGACGGGGGCGCGGGCACAGCGAAGATGCGGCGTTGCCTCGCCGGGATAAAATTGCCATGCGCGTCGCTTGGCGCGGGCGGGCCTGCGCGATACAAGCGCAAACGCAACAAGTGTATTGCACCACTAAAACAGTTGTGCGACAGGGTGACCTATGGAACTGACGGCAATCGATTCAAACCGCTTCGAGGCGATGCGTCACGCGATGGTGGCGAGCCAGCTGCGCACCAACGCAGTGAGCGACGCGCGCGTTGTGGCGGCGATGGCGCGGGTGCCGCGCGAGACTTTCCTGCCGGCCGATGTGCGCGGCATCGCCTATCGCGACACGGCGGTGCCGCTCGGCCGTGGACGTTTCCAGAATGTGCCGATCGCGACAGGGCGGTTGCTGACCGAGGCCTGGCTGCTGCCGACCGACCGCGTGCTGCTGATCGGCGCGGCCGGCGGCTATACCGCGGCGGTGCTTGCCGGGCTGGTCGCGGCGGTGGTCGCTGTCGAAAGCGATCCGGGGCTTGCGGCGATGGCGCGTGAGGCGCTCGTCGGCTACCCGAACGTCACGCTTGTCGAGGGCCCGCTCGAGGCCGGGCATGCAGCGGGCGCTCCCTATGACGTCCTGATGATCGACGGCGCGGTCGAGCATGTGCCCGAGGCGCTGGTCGAGCAGATTCGCGCCGGCGGCCGTGCGGTGGCCGGAATCGCCGATCGCGGGATCACCAGGCTCACCTCGGGCCGCAAGACCGCGGGCGGATTCGCCCTGCTCGATTTCGCCGATATCGATTGCGTTCCACTGCCGGGGTTCGCCCGGCCCAGAACCTTTACTTTCTGAAAGATGCCGCGACCTATGCTCCGTACCTATTTGCTTGTCGGCGTGGCGGTGGTGTCGGTTGCGGCGCCCGTTTCGGCTGAAACGCTGCGCGAAGCGCTGGTCAAGGCGTACCACACCAACCCGACCCTGGCCGCCCAGCGCGCCAATGTCCGCGCGAATGACGAGGAAGTGCCGATCGCGCGTTCGGCCGGGCTGCCCGGCGTGAATCTGACGAGCAGCTATACCGAGAATGTGGTGAAATCGGCGAACAGCTTCGTCTCGCCCGATCGGCAGGCGACCGGCTCGACAACGCTGTCGATTCCGATCTTCAGCGGCGGCGCGGTCAGGAATTCGGTGCGGGCGGCGGAAACGCGCGTCGATGCCGGCGACCTCACCCTGCGCGGCACTGAGTCGGATCTCTTCACCAATGTGGTCGGCGCCTATATGGACGTGATCCGCGACGAGGCGATCGTGTCGCTCAACGAACAGAATGTGCATGTCCTCGACGTCAACCTGCAGGCGTCGAAGGACCGGTTCCAGGTCGGCGACCTGACCCGCACTGACGTCGCCCAGTCCGATGCGCGACTCGCGGTGGCACGCAGCCAGCTGCAATCGGCGCAATCGCGGCTGATCTCGAGCCGCGAAAGCTATATCCGGCTGGTCGGCACCCCGCCGGGCGATCTCGAGGTGCCGCCGCCGCTGCCCAATCTCCCCGGTGACCCCGACAGTGCGGTGACGGTCGCGCTGAAGAACAACCCGACTCTGCTCGCCGCCGCGAAATCCCGCGATGCGAGTGCCTTTGACGTGAATGTCGCGCGCGCCGGGCGGTTGCCCAGGCTGAGCGTCAATGTCGGCGGCAATTATTATAATTATCTCGGGTCGCTCGGGTCGGGCACGGGCGTGGCGGTGGGTCAGTCCGGTACCTCGGCCACGGTCGGCCTCGGACTGACCATGCCGCTGTTCCAAGGCGGCCTGCCCGCGGCGCGGATCCGCCAGGCGCAGGACCGGCGCGCCCAGGCGATCGAACAGGTGACCGAGACCGAGCGCACCGTGATCGCGCAGGCGCGTTCGGCCTATGCGGTGTGGAAATCCTCGCTCGAGGTGATCGCCTCGTCCGAAGTGGCGGTCAACGCCAACAAGCTCTCGCTCGAGGGCGTCCGCGCCGAGAACAGCGTTGGCAACCGGACCATCCTCGACATCCTGAACGCCGAGCAGGAGCTGCTGAACTCGCAGGTCACGCTGGTGACGGCGCAGCGCGACGCCTATGTCGCCGGCTTCGCGCTGCTCGCGGCGATGGGCCATGCCGAGGCGCGTGACCTTGGGCTCGATGGCGGGCCCCTCTACGATCCGACCACCAACTACAAGCGCGTCCGGAACAAGATCTGGGACTATGGCTCGGATCCCGATCCGGTGGCGACGGCGACGAGCACCGTTGGTACGCCCGCCCAGGGGTCGGTCGTCACCCGGCCGCTCGATCCGATCCTTGATGCCCCGGTAGAACCCGCAGTTGACACGAGCGCTCCTAATCCCTCAGGTGGAGTCAGATAGAGGCTGCTGACGAGCGGCGTTTGGGTACGGGGTCCTTTTAATGGGCGATATCAGCGCTGAACCCTCGATGGAGGACATCCTCTCCTCGATCAAACGCATCATTGCCGAAGAGGGCGAGACGGCGACCGCCGCCAGCCGCGCCAGGCGGGCGGGGCGTCCGGTGATCACCCGGCCCGAGCGCGACTCGTTCGGACATGATGAAATCCTTGAGCTGAGCGATCCGGTGCCGGCGATGGACGAGGAAGCGCCTGCTCCCGTCGACCGGTCACCCGTCGATCATGCGACCCCCGATCGGGAGAGCGCCACCATGCCGTCTGTGGCCCCGGTTGCCGATCCGGTCCCTTCGCCGCGGGCTGCACCTGCCGATCCGATCGTCTCGCCCCGCGCCGCAGAGGCGAGCCGCGGCGCGCTCGACGCGCTGTCGCGGCTGATCGTGAAGCCGGAAGTCGCCGGCAGCGACACACTCGAGGCGCTGGTCCGCGAGATGCTCCGGCCGATGCTGCGCGAGTGGCTCGACGCCAATCTGCCGGCAATGGTCGAGGCGATGGTGTCGCAGGAAATCGCCCGGATTACCGGCTCGCGCTGAGCCGATTGCCTGTCGCGCCGGCTTCTGCCAGACCCGCGCGCATGAAGATCATCCTATCAGCGAGCCTTCTCGCGCTCATCGCTGCCGCCGCGCCCGCCGGCGCCCGCCAACTCACCATCGACGACGTGACCATGCTCTCCCGGGTCGGCGCGCCGGATGTCTCGAAGGACGGCCATTGGCTCGTCTGGCAGCAGCGCGAAACTGATCTCGCGACCGATGGGGGGCGGTTCGATCTGTGGAAGCTCGACCTGACCCGGAAGGGCGCGGTGCCCGAGAAACTGGTCGCCGAGGCTGACGTCAACGAGACGGCGCCGCAATTCTCGGCTGATGGCAGGACAGTCTATTTCCAGTCCGACAAGGGCGGCGACGACGAAGTCTGGTCAGTGGCGATCGCCGGCGGTGCGGCGAAGCAGCTCACCAGCTTCAAGGGCGGCATGGGCGGCTTCAAGGTCGCGCCCACCGGCGACAGACTGCTCGTCTTCGCTGATCGCGGCATCGGCGCGCCGAGCCTCGAGCCGCCAATGGTCAAGAAGGAAGCGAACGCGGGCAATGGCCGCGCGTACGATCAGATGTTCATTCGCCACTGGGCGAGCTGGTATGATTACAAGCGCTCGCAGATCTTCGTCCTGCCGCTGACCGCCGACGGGGCCCCTGGCAATGGTGTCGCGATCGAGCGCGGGCTGGTCGGCGACAGCCCGTCCAAGCCGTTCGGCGGGGCTGAGGAAATTTCGTGGAGCCCCGACGGCAAGACGATCTATTTCGCGCTGCGCCAGTCACCGGTGTCGGGGGTGAAATCGGATTTGCCGATGGAGCCGCTGTCGGTGAACCTCGATATTTTCGCCGCCCCCGCTGACGGATCATCGGCCCCGGTCAATTTGACCGAAGCCAATCACGGCATGGACAATCTCCCGGCTGCCTCGCCCGACGGCAAGTCGCTCGCCTGGTTCGCGATGAAGCGGCCCGGCTACGAGGCTGACCGGCAGGTGCTGATGGTCCGCGATCTCGCGACTGGCACTGTTCGCGCGCTGACCGAGAGCTGGGATCGCTCGGTCGGGTCGATCGCCTGGTCGCGCGACAGCAAGGCGATCATCGTCACGGCGGAAGACACGCAGGAGAACCCGATCTGGTCGATCGACGCCGCCAGCGGCAAGATCACCCGGCTGACCCAGGCGGGCAATGTCACCGCCGTGGTGCCGACTGCCAAAGGGCTGGTCTTCTCGATGAACAGCCTGACCGCGCCCGACGATTTCTACATGCTTGTCGGCAAGAAGACGGTTCGGCTGACCTCGGTCAATGCGGCCAAGCTCGCCGGGATCGACATGCCCGAGGTGACCCGGTTCAGCTTCGCCGGCGCCAATGGCGACACGGTCTGGGGCTATGCGGTCAAGCCCGCCGGTCTCGCGGCGGGCGCGAAGGCGCCGATCGCCTTCATGGTCCATGGCGGGCCGCAGGGTTCGAGCAACAACAGCTGGTCCTATCGCTGGAACCCGGCTGTGTTTGCCGGTGCCGGTTACGGCCTGGTCGCGGTCGATTTCCACGGCTCGACCGGATACGGCCAGGGCTTCACTGACGCGATCCGCAGCAACTGGGGCGGCTGGCCGCTCGAGGACCTTCAAAAGGGGCTTAAGGCAGCAACCGACAAGTTCGCCTGGCTCGACGCTGGCAACGCCTGCGCGCTCGGCGCTTCGTACGGCGGCTATATGATGAACTGGATCGAGGGAAACTGGCCCGATCGTTTCAAGTGCATCGTCCAGCATGACGGCGTCTTCGACGCGCGCGCCATGGCCTATGAGACCGAGGAGCTCTGGTTCGACGAATGGGAGCATGGCGGGCATCCCTATTACGAGGCGCCCGACGCGTTCGAGAAATGGAATCCGGTCAATTTCGTGACCAAATGGCAGACGCCGCAACTCGTCATCACCAGCGAGGGCGATTACCGCATTCCCTATACCCAAGGCGTGGCCGCCTTCACCGCGCTGCAGCGGCGCGGCATTCCCTCGCGGTTGGTGGTGTTCCCGGGCGGCAGCCACTGGGTGCTGAAGCCGAAGGAGAGCCGCCAATGGTATGGCGAGGTGCTCGGCTGGATGGGGAAATGGACGGGCAAGGCGCAGTGAGGGCTTTCTTCGATCGTATCTAGTGCATAGATTGGGAATGAGGAGTTCTCGATGACCGATGTCAGGAAAACACGTCCCAGCGACCTTCCGACGAAACGGGTAACCGCGTCGGACGGATCGGTCATCCAGATGAAGGTCGTGCAGGCGGAGAGCCCGACTCTCGGTTTGGATTTGCTGGCCGCCTTCCGCTCGAATGTGCGTCGGATCAGAGAAGAGCGACGAGACCGGCAACGTGCCGCTCAAAACCCCTCGTAAGCCTGATCGTCCCGTTCTCTGGATCGTTGCCGGGCCGAATGGTAGCGGCAAGAGTTCCTTCTACAATCGTACCGATATCGAAGGGTGGGGTGGCTCGGTCTGGATTATCAATCCGGACCTGTTGACCCAGCAGATCGTCGAACGAGAGGCTCTGCCGCTTGATCAGGCGAATCTAGCCGCTGTGCAACGCATTCAGCAATGGCTCGAAGCGTCGATCGAAACCTATCAGACAATCGGCGTAGAGACTGTCTTATCGTCGCCGAAGTATCGCGATCTGGTGCTCAAGGCCCAGTCCAGGGGTTTTCGCGTCAAGATGATCTACGTGTTACTTCGATCAGCTGAACTGCAGATCGAGCGAGTCAGGATAAGGGTGTCCGAGGGCGGTCATGACGTTCCTGCCGACAAGATCGTTGATCGGCGCCGACGGTCCTTCGCTGAGCTGGGGTGGTTCGCGGCGCACGTCGACGACTGCTATCTCTTCGATAATTCCACCGGCGATCCGGCGCTCCTTGCGGCCAGAACGTCTCGCGGACCTCTGTGGCAGTTCGCCGCTTTTCCAAAGGATCTTGCGCACATGCTCGCGATGTCGAAAATCGATATTCGACCGGCAGCGCAATAGGGTCTGGCAATAGACGTCCATGCCACCGCGCGAACGGCCAGGCGGTATTGCCTATGCTGCCATTGGGGACGACCCGGACATAGAGATCCTTGCCGGGCTCGACATCGACCGTGACATCGAGGCTGGCGCCGACGGTGCGCCTCGATAAGTCGAATCGTGTTTAAATCACTAGGATGCGTTTCGTTCCAGGAAGGCAAACGGAACGCCGGCGGCCGGTGGTGCCGGCGCTCCGATCCGCCATCAGTCCCAGCGATAATGATGGTGATGATGGTGATGGTGATGGTGATGGTGATGGTGATAGACGGGGCGGAAGACCCAGCCCCAGCCATCCCAGTAATAGCCATTGTCATAATACCACCGGCGAGAATGGTGATGATGATGGTGGTGGTGATGGTGATGGTGATGGTGATGGTGATGATGGTGGTGATACCGCTCGCCGCCCCAATATTGGGCCGGTATCAGCCGCGCGGCATTGCTTCTCGCCGCCGCATCGTCGGCATTCAGCCGCTCCATCGCGTTGGGAACCGGCTCGAACAGGTCGGCATAGCTGGCGGCCGGCGGTATCGTGTCGGCCGCGGCGGGTGTCGCCGCAACGGCGCTTGCAGCGGCGATCGCCGCTGCCGCGACGCCGGCAAGCATTTTGGTCTTACGCTTCATAACCTCCTCCAAATACAACTGGGTGGTCGGCGCGCCTCCGGCCCGAATCCGGGGCCGGCGGCGCTGTCTGGAGAGTAGGTCGGTGAAGATGCCGCCGCACTGAACGCGCCGTGCATCCGCGGTTCAGCTAGATTGCCGGCAATCTAGCTTTGCCCGTATCACGCTTCTGCCGGGCGCGCGCGGCGCGGGCCATGTTGCGATAGGTGCCGTCGAACACGGTATTCGTCGACGAGAGCCAGCGCGTCCCCTCGGCGAGCGCGTCGCGACTCGCGGCGAGACGGCGAGCGCGCATCTCGCGCTGGGCTGCCTCCTCGCTGCTCATCGGCTGAAGCTGCAGGTCGGGATCGGCCGGCAGCACGATGATGCTCATAAAGGCTTCGCCCTTGCGAAAGACATGAGTCACGCCGGGAGGCGGGGCCTTGAAGATGCAGAAGAACGTCATCGGCCACCAATCGGAGCGGATCAGTGCGGGCACGGCCAGCGGCGTGCTGTTGGTGGCATCAGTGAAATAGCGCGGATGGGGTTCGGTGCGGATCGCCCATCCGGCCGGCGCTTCCAGGTCGAGCGAGAGCTGGTAGGAATAATAATCCTCGCCGAATGTCCGGAACGGCGGCCACATCATGTCCGGCTCGGGCGGTTCGCCCCAGTCGGCGTCGAGCCTGACGCGGCCATCGATGTTCGAGACGCGCAGCTCCACCTCGAAGGGATAGAGAAGCTCGATCCCGTAGCGGGCGCTCTCCGAAAAGGGGATGCAGTGCCAGGGCTGCTCATGGCTGCCGTCGACACGCCCCTCCTTGTCGCCCGCCCAGCCGGGGACGTCGATTCGGATCTGTCGCGGAGCCGGTCGATCGCCGTGCTGGCGAAATGTGACGATGGGCATTCAGGTGCTCCTTCCTTGCGGTCGAAACGTCGATAGCCCGACAAGGCTCCTTGCCGAACCGATCGGGCGGTGTGGCGCACTGAAGATGAACCAGGCTTTTCCGAAACAGGACGGAGCTCGTTGTCGAACCCGCCGCGCGTGCGCCGGTCACGAAAGAAGAAGAGGCGCGAAGGCAGAATAACCCGCGCCCGCGGGGTGGCCTTTCACGCCCCACCAAGGCTAAAGCCGCCCCATCATGACTGAGCTTCCCAAAACCTTCGACCCCGCCGAACTCGAATCGCGCTGGTATGCGCATTGGGAGTCGAACGGCCTGTTCCATCCCGATCGCCCCGGCGCTGAGCCATGGACGATCGTCAACCCGCCGCCCAACGTGACGGGGAACCTCCATATTGGCCACGCGCTCGACAACACGCTGCAGGACATCCTCGTCCGCCATGCGCGGTTGCAGGGCAAGGATGCGCTCTGGGTGGTCGGCACCGACCATGCCGGGATCGCGACTCAGATGGTGGTCGAGCGCAACATGGCGCTGCACCAGCAGAAGCGCACTGACTTCACCCGCGAGCAGTTCGTCGAGAAGGTTTGGGAGTGGAAGGCCGAGAGCGGCGGGATCATCACCCAGCAGCTCCGCCGGCTCGGCTGTTCGATGGACTGGGCACATGAGCGCTTCACCATGGACGAGGGCTTCAGCAAGGCTGTGCTGAAAGTGTTCGTCGATCTGTTCGACGAAGGCCTGATCTATCGCGACAAAAGGCTGGTGAACTGGGATCCGGGCCTCGGGACCGCGATTTCCGATCTCGAGGTGGAAACGCGCGAGATCAACGGCCAGTTCTGGCATTTGCGCTATCCGCTCGAGGACGGGTCCGGCTTCATCTCGGTCGCGACGACGCGGCCCGAGACGATGCTCGCCGATATGGCAGTCGCGGTGAACCCGGCGGACGAGCGCTACACGGCGCTGATCGGCAAGCATGTGAAGCTGCCGATCACCGGGCGGCTGATTCCGATCGTCGCTGACGAGCATGCCGATCCCGAGCTCGGCTCGGGCGCGGTGAAGATCACCCCGGGGCATGACTTCAACGATTTCGAAGTCGGCAAGCGCGCCGGCTTCGCGGCGGGCGACATGCTCAACATGCTCGATGCGAAGGCGCAGGTCGTCCAGACGTCGGACGGGTTGATCCCGGCTGATCTGATCGGGCTGACGACGGGCGAGGCGCGCAAGCGGGTGGTGGCGTTGCTCGACGAGGCAGGGCTGCTCGAGCGTGTCGAGGATCGGGTGATCCAGACGCCTTATGGCGACCGATCCGGCGTGGTGATCGAGCCGTGGCTGACCGACCAATGGTATGTCGATGCGGCGACGCTTGCGAAGCCCGCGATCGAGGCGGTGAAATCGGGCGCGATCAGGATCGTGCCCAGGACCTGGGAGAAGACCTTCTTCAACTGGATGGAGAACATTCAGCCCTGGTGCGTGAGCCGGCAGCTGTGGTGGGGGCACCGGATTCCGGCATGGTTCGCTGAGGATGGCCGTATCTTCGTCGCGATGGACGAGGCCGGCGCTCAGGCGCAGGCAGGTGAGGGGGTTGCGCTCCGCCAGGACAATGACGTGCTCGATACCTGGTTCTCCTCCGCGCTCTGGCCCTTCGCGACGATGGGCTGGCCCGAGGAATCCCCCTCCCGCTTGCGGGAGGGGCTAGGGGAGGGCGTGTCCTCAAACGCGCCGTCCGATGATATGACAGGCCCTCCCCCTACCCCTCCCGCAAGCGGGAGGGGGGAAGTGAAACTCCACGGCCGCTATCCAAACGACGTCCTCATCTCAGGCTTCGACATCCTGTTCTTCTGGGACGCCCGCATGATGATGCAGGGCATCCACTTCATGAAGGATGTCCCCTTCCGCACCCTCTATCTGCACGGCCTGGTCCGCGCGGCCGACGGGCAGAAGATGTCCAAGTCCAAGGGCAACACGGTCGATCCGCTCGGCCTGATCGACCAGTATGGCGCCGACGCGCTGCGCTTCTTCATGGCGGCGATGGAGAGCCAGGGCCGCGACATCAAGATGGATGAGAAGCGGGTCGAGGGCTATCGCAACTTCGCGACCAAGCTGTGGAACGCCGCGCGCTTCTGCCAGTCGAACGGGATCGGGGCGAGCACCACGCTCGAGGCGCCCGAGGCGGCGCTGGCGGTCAATCGCTGGATCATCGCCGAGACGATCCAGACGGTGCAGGCGGTCGATCTCGCGCTGGCCGATTACCGGTTCGATGGCGCGGCCAACGCCGTCTATCAGTTCGTCTGGAGCCGCTTCTGCGACTGGTATCTGGAACTGATCAAGCCACTGCTCGGGACCGCGGAAGGACCGGCGACGGGCGCGGAGGCGGACGAAACCCGCATGGTCGCGGGCTGGGTGCTCGACCAGATGCTGGTCCTGCTCCACCCGTTCATGCCCTTCATCACCGAGGAACTCTGGTCGAAGATGGGCCCGCGCGAGAGCGAGCTGATCGTCGCCAAATGGCCGATGGCCGATGCGCGGGCGATTGATCCCGAGGCGAGCAAGGAAATCGACTGGCTCATTCGGCTGGTCAGCGAAGTGCGGGCAGTTCGCAACGAGCTGAACGTTTCGCCCGGCACCAAGGTTAGGCTGCTGCACCGGGATGCGCCACCCGAGACCCAAAATCGGATCAATCGCAACACCCATGCACTGATGCGGCTCGCCCGGCTCGGCAGCATTGAATTCGAGACAGTTCCCCAGAAAGGTGCAGCGCAGGTCGTTGTCGACGAAACAACCTTCGTCCTTCCGTTGGAAGGGGTGATCGACCTCGACGCCGAGCGTGCCCGGCTCTCCAAGGCAATCGCGGCGGCGGAGAAGGAGCGGGACGGCCTTGCCGGCCGGCTTGGCAATCCGAGCTTTGTCGAGCGGGCCAAGCCCGAGGCAGTCGAGAAAGCACGGGCTGACCATGCCGACAAGGCGGCTGAGGCTGAGCGGTTGAGCGCGGCACTGGGGCGGCTGGGTTGAGATATCTCGGGCGACGTGTCGCCTTTGATCCGTCCGGCGACTTGCTCTTTCGACGAGTGATTTTTGTACTTCCCCGGCGGAGGCCGGGGCCCAGTTGGGAAGTCCTTGCAATGGCGCGAATCGGCCGTTTTCTTCTGTCTCCCAACTGGGCCCCGGCCTTCGCCGGGGAAGAAGTCATCATGTGCCGGGCGGCCCCGGCCGGCGCCGGGGTGACGCGATAATGGCGTCCCGGCCAACCCGCCCGGGCCAGCGCGACCTTACCACCGGGCCGATCGCTTCGACCCTGCTCGCCTTCGCCTTGCCGACGCTCGGCTCGAATATCCTCCAGTCGCTGAACGGCTCGATCAACGCGATCTGGGTCGGGCGCTTCCTCGGAGAAAGCGCGCTCGCCGCGACGTCCAACGCCAACATCATCATGTTCCTGATGTTCTCGGCGGTGTTCGGCTTCGGCATGGCCGCGACCGTCCTGATCGGCCAGTCGGTCGGGCGGCGCGATATCAACGGCGCGCGGCGCGCCTTCGGGTCGACGATCGGCCTGGTGGTCGGCGGCGCGGTGGTGATCTCGATTCTCGGCTGGCTGTTCACGCCGCAGATCCTTCGCCTGCTCGCCACGCCGGGCGAGGCGCAGAACATGGCGCGCGACTATCTGCGCGTGATCTTCCTCGGCCTGCCTTTCTCGATGCTCGGCGTGCTGATCCAGATGAGCCTGCGCGGCACCGGCGATTCGCTGACTCCCTTGTGGTTCATGCTGCTCAGCGTGCTGATCGACAGCAGCTTCAACCCGCTGCTGATAGATGGCATCGGCCCGTTCCCGCGCATGGGGATCGCCGGTTCGGCGACCGCGACCCTGCTTGCCGGCTTCATCTCGTCGGCCGGGCTGCTCGTCTATGTCTATTGGCGTGATCTGCCGATCCGGCTGCGCGGTCATGAGCTGCGCTACATGATTCCGGAGATGGCGCTGGTGAAGACCATCGTCGCCAAGGGCTTGCCGATGGGCGCCCAGATGCTGGTGATGTCCACCGCCGGCCTTACCATGGTCGGGCTGGTCAACCGGCTCGGCGTCGATACCGCTGCCGCTTATGCCGTCTCGCAGCAGCTCTGGACCTATATCCAGATGCCGGCGATGGCGATCGGCGTCGCGGTCAGCAGCATGGCGGCGCAGAATATCGGCGCCGGTAAATGGGATCGGGTGAATGCGATCACGCGCGCCGGGATCCTCTACAACACCGCCATCACGCTCGTCGTGATCGTCGCGATCATCCTGTTCGACCGGCAGGTAATGGCGCTGTTCGTCGGCAGCGCCAGCCCAGCGATCCCGATCGCGCGTCATATCCAGCTCATCGCGAGCTGGACCTTCCTGATGTTCGGCGCGACGATGGTGCTGTTCTCGACCGTGCGCGCCAATGGCGCGACGATCGCGCCGCTGATCATCCTGGCGATCGCCTTCTATCCGGTGCGGATCGGCTTCGCACTCATCGGGCCGCGGTTCATGGGGCAGGATGCCTTGTGGTACTCGTTCCCGCTTGGCTCGCTCGTTTCGCTTGCGCTCGCGACCTTGTATTTTCGCAGCAGCCACTGGCGCGAGCAGCTGCTGGTCGTGCCGCCCGACCCGGAGGAGGCCGGGGAGCATGCTCATGGCACTTCCGAACCGGCCGGACGGCTGCACCCGACCGGCTGACAAAATTGCCCTGATGCGATCAGATCGGGGTTCGCCCCGACTACATAAAATACCATCTAATATATTGATAAATATGGAAATTATTCCGTACAATCTCGTCCCAGGAAAGGGTGGTCGCTCCCCGCAACCTAAAATGTCAGCAACCCTCATGACATTTTCAATGCGGGTCTGATCAGTCTTGCGGCGATTCAACCGTGCGGCGCCCCGGCGTATCGGGTATCCGCAATCCCGGGTGGAAAGTCGCCCTGGCTCGGGCTTGCGTGTGCGAGCAGGAGAGGTCAAAAGCCGCGCATGTCAGCCCAATATCCCGCCCTGCGCCTCCGCCGCACCCGCGCTTCAGCGTGGAGCCGCCGCATGTACGCCGAAACCGTGCTCACGCCCGCCGATCTGATCTGGCCGCTGTTCATCTCCGAAGGGCAGGGCATCGAGGAACCGATTGCGAGCCTGCCCGGCGTGTCGCGCTGGTCGGTCGACGGCATCGTCGCGCGGGCGAAGGAAGCGCGCGATCTCGGCATTCCATGCCTTGCGCTGTTCCCCAACACGCCGCCGCGTCTGCGCACCGCGGAGGGCGGCGAGGCACTCAATCCCGACAATCTGATGTGCCGCGCGATCCGCGCGCTCAAGGATGCGGTGCCCGAAGTCGGCGTGCTGACTGATGTGGCGCTCGATCCCTATACGGCGCACGGCCATGACGGACTGCTCGACGAAAGCGGCTATGTCCTCAATGATCGGACGGCCGAGGTGCTGGTCGGCCAGGCGCTCAACCAGGCGGCGGCGGGCGCCGACATCATCGCGCCTAGCGACATGATGGATGGCCGGGTCGGGCTGATCCGCGAGGCGCTCGAGGACGAAGGCCGGGTCAACGTCCAGATCATGGCGTATTCGGCGAAATATGCGAGCGGCTTCTATGGTCCGTTCCGCGACGCGGTCGGCAGCCGCGGCCTGCTCAAGGGCGACAAGAAAACCTATCAGATGGATTCGGCCAATGCCGAGGAGGCGCTGCGCGAAGTCGCGCTCGATCTGGCGGAAGGCGCGGACAGCGTGATGGTCAAGCCGGGCCTGCCCTATCTCGACATCATCATGCGGGTGAAGAGCGAGTTCCAGGTGCCGGTCTTCGCGTACCAGGTATCGGGCGAATATGCGATGATCGAGGCGGCAGTCGCGGCCGGCGCCGCCGAGCGCGACGCGGTGGTGCTCGAGACGCTGATGGCGTTCAAGCGCGCCGGCTGTTCGGGCGTGCTGACCTATCACGCGGCGCATGCCGCGCGGCTGCTGAACGCGTGATCGAGACCGAGCGCCTGATCCTGCGCCCCTGGGAAGACCGCGACCGCGGAGTCCTGCGCGCGCAGTGCGACGATCCCGAAGTGATGCGCTTCCTCCTCCCGGTCGAGGACGATGCCGCGTTCGAGGCGATGCTCGCGCGGCTGTCCGGCTGGCATAAGGATCATGGTTACACTTTCTGGGTAATGGAGCGACGTGCCGACGGGGCGGTGCTGGGCATTTGCGGGTTGAAGCCGGGGGCGGCCGATACCCCCATCGCGAACCGGCTCGAGATCGGCTGGCGGCTCGGCAGCGCGCATTGGGGGCAGGGCTATGCCCGCGAGGCGGCGCAGGCGAGTCTCGACTGGGCCTGGGTCAATTGCGACGACGACGAGGTCGTCGCGATCACGGTTCAGGCCAATGGGGGGAGTTGGGGGCTGATGGAACGACTGGGCATGACACGCGACAGGAATGGTGACTTCGATCACCCGCTGGTTGCCGAGGGCAATCCGCTGCGGCGCCACATCCTCTATCGTATCGCCCGGCCCGCTTGATGGCGACTTTCGCCGTGCCGGCGCGCTTCGGCCGTGCCTTGTTCGTCGTCACGATTCTCGCCGGATCCTTCCTCCTCTTCCTCGTTCAGCCGATGGTCGCCCGCATGGCGCTCCCCCGCCTTGGCGGTGCGCCGGCGGTGTGGAACTCGGCGATGCTGGTCTATCAGGCGCTGCTGCTCGGCGGCTATGCCTATGCGCATTGGCTGGGCAAGGTGACGGTGCGGCTGCAGGCCGCGATCCACCTCGCCGTCCTGCTGATCGCGGGCCTGTGGCTGCCGATCGGTTTGATGGCGACTCAATTGCCCGCCAACGCGCAGCCAGCCATCTGGGTGCCCTGGCTGCTCGGCGCCTCGATCGGACCCTTGTTCTTCGCGATCTCGGCCCAGGCGCCGTTGCTGCAACGCTGGTTCAGCGTCGCGAGCAAGGGACGGGACCCTTATGCGCTCTACGCAGCTTCCAATTTCGGCAGCTTTGCCGGGCTGATCGCCTATCCGCTGCTCGTCGAGCCGGGGCTCGCGATCCACGGTCAGAGTCGCCTCTGGACCTTCGGCTATATCCTGGTCGCCCTGCTCGTCGCGGTATGCGCGATGACCTTGCCGAAAATGAGGATGGCGATCGTTGCGGGGCCTGTCGCGGACAGCCCGCGGCCGTCCTGGTCGCGCGTTGGTCTGTGGGTATTGCTTGCCCTGGTGCCCTCGGGCCTGATGCTTGCAACCTCGACCTATATCACCACCGACGTGGTTGCGATGCCCTTGCTCTGGGTGTTGCCGCTCGGCCTCTATCTGCTGAGCTTCACGATCGCCTTCGCCGCCAACCGGGCGCCGGCCGATATGCTCACCCGGATCGCGCCGATCGTCATCCTGCTGGTTGGCGGGGTGCTGGTCGGTGGCAATCAGGGCAAGCCCTATCTCAATGCCGGGCTCGCGCTGCTGCTGCTGTTCATGGCGGCGGTCGCGCTCCACACCGCGATGTACCGGCTGCGCCCCGAGCCCGACCGGCTGACCGGCTTCTATCTCGCCATGTCGGTCGGCGGCGCGCTTGGCGGCGTGTTTGCGGCCCTGATCGCGCCGCTCGTGTTCGACTGGACCTGGGAATATCCCATCCTGATCCTCGCCGCCGGCGCGCTGATACCGCAGAATTTCCTGATCGAGCCGATCTCCCGCCTGTGGGCCGGCACGCCGCAGAGAGCCCGTATCATCACTCTCGGTGTCGCGGTGGTGATGGCTGTGCTGATTCTCGCCGTGCTCAACCGGCCGTCGGAAAGCGTCGACAGCGCCGGGCCGCTCCAGGCATTGGTGTTCATTGTCGTCGTGGTGATCGGGGTGCTGGTGATCGGCGCCCGGACAGCCTTTGTGGTCGCCCTGGCCGGCGCACTTGTCGCGTTTGGCGGCTATCGCTCGATCGAATTATCGCTGAAGCCGGGGGCCCGGGCGAGAAGTTATTTCGGCATCTATACCGTCTTCGACACGGTGCTGGACAAATCGACCGTGCGACAGATCAAACACGGCACCACCGTTCACGGCACCGAGCTGCTCGGTACCACCGCGCGCGAACGCACGCCGACCGCTTATTATGTGCCCGGCTCCGGTGTCGGTCAGGCAATGCAGGCGGCGCCGGCGCTGTTCGGCGATCATGCCCGGATCGGCGTGGTCGGGCTGGGGGCGGGGACGCTCGCCTGTTATGCGCAGCCCGGCCAGCAATGGCGTTTCTACGAGATCGATCCAGCCGTGGTCCGCATCGCGCGCGACACCGGTCAGTTCCATTTCCTCGGCGATTGCCTGCCGGGCGCGACAATCGAGATCGGCGATGCGCGGTTGAACCTTGCGGTCGAGCCGACCGCCTCGCTCGATCTGCTCACGCTCGACGCCTTCTCCTCGGACGCAGTGCCGATGCACCTGATGACGCGCGAGGCGTTCGGTACCTATGGCCGCGTGCTCGCGCCGCACGGCCTGTTGATGGTCCATATCTCGAACAAATTCCTCGATCTCGAGCCGGTCGTCTCGGCGGCGGCGAGAGCGGGCGGGTGGTATTCGGCGAAGCTGGTCTATTTCCCCGGCGCCGAGGTGGCGGCGCCGCGCGCCGTCTCCTTCTGGGTGGCATTGTCGCGCGACCCGGCTGTGCTGGCGACGCTGAAGGCGCGTGACTCGAGCTGGCAACCAATGGCACCTTATCCCGGCTTCACGCCCTGGACTGACGATTATTCGACGATCCTGCCGCTGGTAAAGGCGTTCCGGTAGAATTCAGGCTTCGGGAAGCGTTGCCTGGATGGCCGCGATTCGCGCTGATTGCGCGGCAAGCTGCGCCTCGGCTGCGGTCCGGAGCGTCTCGATCCCCGGATATTCGGGCAACTGTGCAGTGGCGCGTTCGATCGCCATTTCCTCGACGTCAGTCAGCGTCGCCGAGGTCGTGGCACGATAGCCGTCGAGCTCGGCGAGTGCAGTCTCGGCCGTGATCCACAGTTCGCTGCCGGCAGGCTGGCCCTTCGCGGCCTGCGCGGCCTGCTCGGCGCGATCGGCGGCGGGTGCGAAACCGCTGGCGGCTTCAGCGAGCGTCGTCCGCATCGCGGCGAGCTTCGCGTCGGTCGGTGCGTCAGGTGCCGGCGCGACGACCGGCGCCGGTACCGGCTCGGCGTCGCTGCGCGATTCGATCGGGCGGGGCAGCAAGGAAGGATAGCGCGACGCGCTCTGCTCGGCGCAGCCGGTGAGCAGGGCGGCGCAGGCAAGGGGGAGGAGGCGTTTCATCGCCTGCCGCTCTATGCGGTGCAGATCGCGCACGCAACGCACTTGCGTCCGCGCAAAGACGCCTCTATGGCCTCGCTTCCCACGCACCCGTAGCTCAGCTGGATAGAGCATCAGACTACGAATCTGAGGGTCGGGCGTTCGAATCGCTCCGGGTGCGCCACTTTTCCAGATGACTGAACCGGGTTCGACCGGAACGACGCTGATGTCGCCTTCGCGCGCAGGACGCACTGCCGTTCGCACCTGTGGGCAAGTTATTTCGCAGCGCCTATTGACCCTCATGCGCCGCGCGGGCAGCAACCGGCGATGCTGATTCCTGAGAAGCTTGCCTATTTCTTGTACCGTCGACTTGCCGCCGCAGGTTTGGTGCGTTGCCGTCTTGCGAAGGACGATCAGACCATCTGGCTCAGCGACAAATACCAGGTCGCCAGCTTCCAGGACGTGTTCCTCGACCCGAATTATTGGCGAGCATTCCAGATTTTCGATGCCGATCCCGAACTGGTGGTGGATTGCGGCGCGCATTGCGGCCATTTCGCGATTCTCGTCGACATGTGCTTCCGCGCCAAATTCGGCCAATCGACTGCGGAATATATTCTGATCGAGCCGAATGAAGCGCTTCATCCCGCGATTCACGCCAATCTGGTCAACGCCAGGATGCGCGACCGGGCGAGGATCCTGACCGGTCTTGTCGGCAGGAAACAGGGCCGGGCGACTCTCACGACCAATCCGAAAAACTATCTGGTCTCTCAGATCGGCGATGAATCCGGGCCGGGCAAGGCAATTCAATATGTTGACCTTGCCGAACTCACCGGAGACCGGCCGATCGACTTGCTCAAGCTCGACATCGAGGGATCGGAATTCGAGTTCATCGAGGCGAACCCCGATGTCCTGGCAAGGACCCGCACGGCGGTGGTCGAGATCCATCATGAGGTCGGAACGCTCGAGGATTTCTCTCGCATGGTCGCTTCAAGCGGATTGAAGCAGGATGGCCCGGTCATTGGCGGCCGAGACAATGTCATGACCTGGTTCACCCGGGAGTCGGCGCCGGCGGACAAGCGAGAAACGGTCGCGGCATAGCTGGTTGCTGAGCGCAAGATCAGGCGCGTATCGGTTGGGCGATGCGCTGCGAGCGCCGATTTTGTCCAGCTTCCTTTCTTGCGATCCGGTCGGCCGGGGCGGTCAGCACGATTGCGCGAGACGGCACACAGGAAAATGCCTAGTTCGACGGCGCGCAGCCGAATCATATAGGATGCGGCCATGTATTTTCGGACGGGAATTTCGCCGGTGCGTTCCATCTATGGCCTTCCTTTGATTGCCTTGCTCCTGCCGTCTCCCGCCCTCGCTCAAAACGCCGGCGCTGCCGGGGGCCAGCATACCGACGATATCGTCGTCATCGGCAGCGGCCTGCCCCCGCCGACGGGGGCGCCTGCCTATGGATCGGTGACTATCGGCCGCGATCGGCTGACCGCAGATGCGTCGGGGCGGGTCGAGGATGTATTGACCGATGTCGCAGGCCTCCAACAGTTCCGCCGCTCGGACAGCCGCTCGGCCAACCCGTCGGCGCAGGGAGTCACGCTTCGCGCGCTCGGCGGCAACGCGTCGAGCCGGGCGCTGGTGCTGCTCGACGGGGTACCGATCGCCGACCCGTTCTTTGGCTATATCCCGTTCAACGCGCTGGTCGCCGACCGGTTGTCGGGCGTGCGGATCACCCGTGGCGGCGGCGCTGGGGCGTTCGGCGCCGGGGCGGTTGCGGGAACGATCGAGCTCGCCAGCGCAACCCGGGCCGATCTGCCGCCACTCGCGGCGAGCGCCGATTATGGCAGCTTCAACTCGGAAGTCGTGTCGGGCAGCTATTCCCCCAACCTTGGCGGCGGCTTCGTCTCGGCATCGGGGCGTTGGGAGCGGAGCGACGGCTATTACACCACGCCGGCCTCGCAGAGCACGCGCGCTGATGCGCGGGCTCGGTTCCGGGATTGGTCGGGGGGCATTCGTGCCGTGGCGCCGATCGACGCCGAAACCGAGATCCAGGCGCGGGGCCTGATCTTTCGCGACAACCGCACCTTGCGCTTCCAGGGCGCCGACAGCAGCTCCGAAGGGGAGGATGCGAGCATTCGCCTGATCCATCGCGGCGATTGGGCGGTCGATGCGCTTGCCTATGTCCAGGCGCGCAACTTCACCAACAAGGTGATCAGCTCGACCAGCTTCAAGCTGACGCTCGACCAGCGTAACACGCCCTCGACGGGCATCGGCGGCAAGATCGAGCTTCGCCCGCCGGTCGGCGGCGGGCATGTCCTGCGCGTCGGTATCGACGCGCGCTATGCGGATGGCGAGCTGTTCGAGGATGCCTATACGGCCGGCGCAATCAGCACGCGACGCAATGCCGGGGGCGATACCAGCACAATCGGAGCTTTCGTCGAAGATGACTGGACGCTAGGCAAGCTGGTGCTCACCGGTGGCGTGCGCGGCGATCGCTGGACAATCACCAGCGGCTTCTTCCGCGAGGTGGCAGGGCCGGGATCGACCAACGCGGTGGTTGGGTCGGTCGCCAGCGACAAGCATTATGGCGATCGTGATGGCTTTGAAGGCACCGGCCGCGTCGGCGCGCTGTTCCATGCGAGCAATGCAGTCGCCCTTCGCGCGGCGGGCTATACCGGCTTCCGTCTGCCGACGCTCAACGAGCTGTACCGGCCCTTCGTCGTCTTTCCCGTCACCACCCAGGCCAATGCGAATCTCGGGCTGGAGAAGCTCAAGGGCATTGAGGGCGGGGTTGACCTGACCCCGATGCGTGGCGTTTCGATCGGTATCACCGGCTTCTACAACCAGCTCGACTATGCGATCGCCAATGTGACGATCGACGCGAAGACGCGCCAGCGCCAGAATGTCGATGCGATCGTCGCCAAGGGCGTTGAGGTGATCGCCGAGGCCCGCCACGGCGCGATGTCACTGAACGGCTCCTACGCGTTCAGCGATTCGCACGTGCGCGCTTCCGGCCTGCAGGCGGGGCTGAACGGCTTCATTCCCGCCCAAAGCCCGCGCCATTCGGCGAGCGCGACATTGGCGTGGGAGCCCAGGGCCGGGTCGGCGCTTTCAACGACATTGCGCTATATCGGCAAGCAATATGAGGATGATCTGCAGACTGACGTGCTGCCCGATGCGTGGACGGTCGATGCGGTCGCGCGGATGCCGATCGGGCGGCATTTCGCAATCATCGCGCGCGCTGAGAACCTGTTCGACGCGACGATCATCACCCGCAATCAGGCAGGATCGATGGACCTTGGCACGCCGCGCACCTTGTGGATCGGCGTGCGCGTCAAAGGGTAGCTAGGCAGTCGGCGGGGCGGCGGGGAGGATCACGGTGATCCGCAACCCGCCGATCGGCGAGCGGCTGGCCTCGATCCGGCCGTGATGCGCCTCGACGATCGCCTGGGCGGTTGCGAGGCCGAGGCCCGAAGTCATCACCGATTGGCCCGGCTCGGTCGAGCTGCGGTAGAAAGGTTCGAACAATTGCTGTGCCAGCTCGGTATCGACCCCCGGCGCGCTGTCGTCGATGATGAGCCTCCAGGCGTTGCGGTTGCCCTCGAGCCCGAGGATGATCCTGCCGCCGGCCGGTGTGTAGCGAAGGCTGTTTTCGATCAGCGCGGTGAAGAGCTGCTCGATCCGCGCGCCGTCCCATTTCACCGGCACCGTTGCCTGGGGCAGATTGCCTGGTTCGAGCGTCACGCCTAGCGCCTGGGCGCGCTTGCCGCTTGACCAGATCGCATTGTGGATCAGGGCGCGCGGATCGACCGTTGCGAAACGGACCGGCAGCCGTCCGAGATCCGCCAGCGCGACGGCATGGAGATCCTCGGCCATCTCGCCCAGACGGCGGACGCCCTCGACGACTTCCTCGAAGCTTTCTGGGTCGGCCGGCGGCGAGTTGGCGCTGATCCAGTCGAGCTTCTCGGCAAGCGCACGGACTGGCTTGCGGAGCTCCTCGGAGACCGAGACGAGCCAAGTCCGCCGCGCTGTCTCGAGCCGGTCGAACGAGCGGGCGATGCGACCGAGATTGCGCATCGTCGTGCGCGTCTCGGCGGGCCCGGTTTCAGTGACGTCGGCATCATAATCACCCTGTGCGATCGCGCGGCTGGCGCGGAACAAGGCGAGCTGCGGGCCGGTCCAGCGGCTCGCGATGAAATAACCGGCGATGAACAGGATCAGGAAGATCAGGCTCATCACCACGATGATGCCGATGATCTGGTCGCGGGCGAAGGCGTAGCTTGCCGCATTCGTTGCCGGCGCGCGGACGATCTTCGCAATCGCCGCGACCGTTCCATTGACGGTGACCTGCCGTTCGGCGCGCACGCCTTCGGCATCGGGGGCGGCGCCGGCGATCAGTGCGCCAGCCGGGCTGTAGAGTGCGACGCGACCGACAAGCGGCGGCGTACCGTCACCGGCCGCCTGCGCGTCCTTATAGGCCTGCTCGGTGAGGCGGAGTGCCTGGGCCGGCGTCGTGCCGCTGCGGATTTCGGTGGCGGTCAGCGCAGTGAAGGCGGTGAGTGCCTGGCGGTCCTGGCCGTCGAGATAGGCTTCGTTGCCACGGTCGAGATTCCAGACCAGCACAGCTCCCGGCAACACAGCCGCGAGCAACGCCTGACCCGCCAGCAGCAGGAACAGCCCGGCAAACAACCGCACCCCGATTTTCTCCCCCGTTCCGGCGTGAATCACGCCCGAACCATTCGGGTAGCGTGAATACGGAGGTGAAACAATCAGGTTCCCAAGCCGTTAACCACGTCCCGGGACGCTAGTGCCTCGGCTGTCGCGGCAAGCACCACTTCCGCATATTCCGGGCGGCAAATCAGCAGGTCCGGAAGCAGCGGATCGCGGCAATTATAGACGAGCGGACTGCCGTCTATCCGTGAGGCGTGGAACCCAGCTGCGAGGGCGACCGCGACCGGCGCGCAATTGTCCCATTCATATTGGCCGCCGGCATGGAGATAGATTTCCGCGCGGCCCTCGACCACCGCCATTGCCTTGGCGCCGGCCGAGCCCATCGGCATGAGATCCGCACCGATCGCCTCGGCCACGGCACGCACGATCGGGTGCGGGCGAGTCCGGCTGATCACCAGGCGCGGCCTGGCGGGGAGCGGGGGCAGGGTGCGGGGCGCGTCGTCGGTGACGAAAATCTGGCGAGTCGCGGGGAGGGCAACCGCGCCGGCGACGGGAATGCCGTCTACCGCCAGCCCGATATGCACCGCCCAATCGTCGAGCCGCTCGCCGAACTCGCGGGTGCCGTCGAGCGGATCGACCACCCAGACCCGACTCGCAGCGCATCGCTCGGGATTGTCGGCTGCCTCTTCGGACAGGATGAAGTCGTTCGGTCGCGCCGCGTGGAGGCGATCGAGGATGAGTGCATTGGCCTCGGCATCGCCGCGCCGGCCCAGATCCGCTTCGGCGCAATTGCCCGCCACGCACAAATTCCGCAGCAGGGCAGCTGCCTCGAGCGCAATCGAGCGGGCGACTTCAGCGTCTGTGGTCATCATGTCCTGCAGATGGGGATCCAATCTGCGTTGGCGATCAATTTATCCTGTCGAGCGCCATAGCGCCTATCCGCGTTCCAGTGAATCGAGGATGCGGGCACCGGCCATGAAGACAGCGACCGGGCAGACCGAGAACAATATCCATCCGCCATAGCCGGGATATTGCTGGAGGTAATGGACGCCCCGCTCGACCGCGCCCGTTCCGAGCCCGTAGATCACGAGGAACGCCTCGAACTTGGACTTGATGACGAACAGTCGGGAAAGTTTCGTCCACATGCCCGTATCTTAAGCAAATGCCGGGCCAGTGGCGGATTTGCGCGATTCCGGGTTTAACGCGAATGGTTAATTGTAAATTAATTCGACAATATCGAGGGCCTCGAGCAGCGCTTCCCGCGCCCGTTCGATCATGCCGACCAGCGCTGGATCGGCAATCGCGGCCGGGGCGATTGCCTCGGGCCAGAACTGCTCGACCACATTGGCGATCAGGTCGAGCCGGGCATTGTCGACCAGGAAGCGCGGGTCGATCGCGGCGGGATCGGCGACGACGCGCAGGCGCAGACAGGCAGGGCCGCCGCCATTGGCCATTGACTGGCGGACATCGACGACTTCGAGCCGGCGGATCGGGCCGTTGCCGGCAACCATTTCCTGCAGCCAGCTCCAGACCGCAGGATTCTCGCGTGCCTCTTCGGGGAGGATGAGGGCCATGCCGCCATCCGGCAGCGTTACGAGCTGGGCATTGAACAGATAGGAGGCAACCGCATCGGCGAGGCTGACCCGCGCGGCGGGGACTTCGACGATCTCGACCTCGGGCAGGCGGTCGCGCAGATCGGCGTAGAAGCGCCCCTTGTCGGCGAATGCCTGTTCGTGCGCGAACAGCACACGCTCATTGGCGACGGCGACGACGTCGTTGTGGAAGGCGCCCGCGGCGATCGCCGCTTCGGATTGCTCGACGAACAGCGCATAGCCGGCATCGAGCCGGTGGCGACGCGCGACGGCGAGGCTCGCCTCGCGGTGCTGGCGCGCCGGGAAGGGCCCGCCCGACACGCCATAGACGAAGACCTCGACGCCGGGCTGGTCGTGGGCGGCACACAGACGCATATGGTTGGCCGCGCCTTCATCGCCGAACGGGGGCGGCACCGGACCGTGAACCGCGAAGCTCGGATCGGCAAAGGCAAGGTTGAGCTGGGCCAGCGTGCCGGGCCATTCGTGGCTGCGATGCGGCATTGTGACGAGATTGGCGACCGTCAGGTGGCACCGGCCATCGGCGGTATCGGGCGCCGGCGATACAGTCGCTGCGTTCGCCGCCCACATCGCCGAGGCCGAGAGCGCCTGGGCCTGGAGATGGTCGGTCGCCTCTGCATAGCTGGTCGCGAGGCTCTCGAGCCAGGCGTGATCGGGGCGGGCGAGGGGCAGGAGGACGCCCTGGGTCAATCCGAGCGCAAGGTTGGCGCGCATCTTGGCGATGCCCTCGAGCGCGGCGCGGCGCGGGGCTGCGACCCTGCCGGCATTGCGGGTCGCGGCGAGGTTGCCGGGGCTCAGGCCGGCATAATTGTGGCTCGGGCCGATCAGGCCGTCGAAGTTGATTTCCACCAGCATCGCTAGAGCCGCCCGACGATGTTGACGGTGTCGCCGACCCTGAGGTCGAGCGCGGTGGCGCAGACCGAGTCGATCTCGACCTGGTCGCCCTCGGCACGGGCCTTGGCATAGGCGCAGCGGAAATCGGCCAGCCGGCCGGCCGCGACCAGCATCGGCTCGCCGCGATCGGCGTCAGTGCCGACGACTTCGGCCGAGACGGCCTCGCGGATGGTGCGGACCTGGTCGGTCCGCGCGGTCATGGTCGGGCCACCGTCGAAGATGTCGATGTAATTCTCGAAGGCGAAGCCCTCATTCTCGAGCATCCGCATCGCAGCGCGGCCCGAGGGATGGGGCAGGCCGATCGCGGCGCGCGCGGTCTCGCTCAGCATCGCGATATAGATCGGGTGCTTGGGGAAGAGATCGGCGATGAACTGGTGGCCGCGGACCGCGTTGAACTGGTCGGCGTCCTGGAAATTCATGCCGAAGAATCGCCCGGCAAGACCATCCCAGAAGGGCGAGCCGCCGGCCTCGTCGATGATGCCGCGCAGCTCGGCAAGGATGCGATCGGCGAATCGGGCGCGGTGCTTGGCGATGAACAGATAGCGGCTGCGGGCGAGCAGCATGCCCAAGCCCCCGGCGCGCTCGCCGGGATGGAGGAACAGCCCGCCGACTTCGCTGCAGCCTTCGAGATCAGTCGCGAGCGTGAGCATATCGGCGCGGAAAGTCCGGTCGAGCTCCTGGCTGTGCTGAGTCAGCGTGCCGATCCGGTAGCTGTAAAAGGGGTAGCGCTGGCCGACCTGGGTGAAGATCTGGCAGGTGCCGCGCACCTCGCCGGTCGCGGTATTTTCAAGGACGAGCACGAACAATTCGTCGGCGATGCCGTCATCTGCGCGGGCGAAGGCGGCATGGCTGCGATCGAGCTTCGCCTTGAGCGCAGCACGGTCGGGCGGCAGATTGGTGAAACCGCCGCCGGTCAGCTTGGCCATCTCGTAGAGCGGCTGCAGGTCCTCGTCGCGTGCGGCACGGATACGAAAGCTCACAATCCCCCCTTTTCGGCGATGCGCAGCACCGTCAATGCCGAGAGCGCGGCGCGTTCGGCCAGGCTGTCGACGATCAGAAATTCGTCGGGCGAGTGAATCGCGCCGCCGCGCGCGCCCATCGTATCGACCACCGGCACACCGCAGGCGGCGATGTTGTTGCCATCGCACACGCCGCCAGTGGCACGCCAGCCGATCATGAGGCCGAGATCGGTGCCGGCGTGCTTGACGAGGTCGAACAGCTTTGCGGCGCCGAGGTCGATCGGCTTGGGCGGACGGTTGAAACTGCCATGGACGTCGATCTTCACATCATGCTCGGTGGCGACGATCGCCACCGCCGCGTCGATCCCCGCCCTGGCACGCACGATGTCGTCCTGCGAGGCGGGGCGGAAATTGACCCGAAGGACGGCGAGATCGGGAACGACATTGTTTGGGCCGCCGCCCTCGATCTTCGCCGGGTTCACCGCGAGGCCGGGCCCGCCCGCCTTGCTCAGCCGAAGCGCGAGATCGGCGGCGGCGACGATCGCGTTGCGGCCTTCCTCGGGATTGCGCCCGGCATGGGCGCTGCGGCCGCGCACGACGATCGAGAAATTGCCGGTGCCGCCGCGTGCGCCGGCCAGCGTACCGTCGGGGAGCGCCGGCTCATAGGTGAGCGCGGCGACCTTGCCGCGCGCGGCCTGGGCAAGAAGGCCGGCCGAGGAGAGGGAGCCGGTTTCCTCGTCCGAATTGATCACCACCTCATAACCGATCCGGGACGCGAGCGGCGACGCCTCGACCGATGTGAGCGCCGCGAGCATCAGCGCGAGGCCGCTCTTCATGTCGGCGACGCCTGGGCCGTTCAGCGTGCCGTCGTCGCGGAAGGTGAGCGACTGGAAGGGATGATCGGCTGGATAGACGGTGTCCATATGGCCGGTGAACAGCATCTGAGTGTGTGCGTTCGGCCGGACCCTGAGGTGCAGGTGCCGGCCGTGCTGGAGATTGGCTGTCGCGCCGTCGGCGCCGACACTGGTTACCGGAGCCGGATCGACCAGCGCGATATCGCCGGGCAGGGCGGCGAAGGCATCGGTGAGCCTGGCGGCCATTGTCGCGACACCGGCGAGGTTGCGCGTGCCGCTGTTGATCGCCGCCCATTGCTCGACCTGGGCAAGCATTGGGGCGTCGGCGAGTCGCGCGATTGAGTCCTGTTCCACAGCGGAGAGTCCGGTCATGGCCGCTGTGGTAGCTGCATTCCGGGAGATCGGGAACCCGGGTGCGTATTCGTTCTCGACGCGCGGCGGGGATAATTCCGCCCTGCTAAAATGGACAAGATTCCATGTCATCGTGATGAGGGCGCTCGATTGGGCTGCAGTGAATCGGTTAGCTTTGCGCTTGCCATTCCTGCCGGAACGACCGAACGTTTCGCCGGGGAGAGACAATGATGAAACCAGGGTTTTTTCTGGCGGCGGCACTGCTCGGCACCGCCGCCGTTCCGGCAGTTGCCCAGGAGGCAAATGCTCCCGGATTGGGTGAAGTCGTTGTCACCTCCAACCGACTCAACGCACGCTATGCGCAACAGGACCGCCCTGTGGTCGGGCTTCGCCGGCAAGCCGATTCAGCGGTGCTGCAGCTCGCGATCGCATCGGACTCGCGCGATGAGGCGACGCGCAAGCGCGAAATCCACACCATCATGCTCGCAGCGCTCGATCGCGCGGCTGCCGCTGGAGTCGAGCTTGTGACGGGCAGTTTTGAACTCGTGCCGGTCACCAAGGCGAACTACCAGGATCTGCCCCTGGCATCGGCGGGACGCGTGGATACGAGCCAGGCGAACCTCATGGTCAAGGTCAAGCTTGCCGGATCGGTCACCGCCGCTGAACAGCGCCTCGATGCCTTCATCAAGGCGGTGCCGCGTACCGGTCGTGGGACGATCGACAAGACCGGGGCGTTGGCGCTCACGATCGTCAACCCCGATCAGTATCGCGACGCGATCGTGACCTTGGTGGCTGACAATGCCCGCCACTATGCCGCGATGTTCGGCCCTGACTATGCAGTCCAGGTCAGCGGCGTCGACGGGCAGGTTTTCTGGTCGCAGGTGAGCGGGACTGACGTGTTTCTCTACGTGCCCTATCGTTACACGATCGTTCCCAAATAACTCCAATCGGGAAAAGAACGATGAAAGCCTTTGTCTTGGCGGGTCTCGGCTGCCTCGCTTTTGTTGCCAGCCCGTTGCTTGCGCAGGATGATGGCGTCGGCGGTGAAATCGTCGTCACCGGTATGCGAAACAGCCTTTCAGGGCCAGCCGTTGCGATCCAGAAGCCTCCGGTCATCGGATTGAAGCGAATGGCGGATTCGGCGGTGCGGACCATAGAAATCGTCTCGGACTCGCGCGAGGAGGGGATGCGCAAGCGCGAGGTCCAGGCAATGCTGCTCGACGCGATCGACCGCGCGAAACGCGATGGGTTCAGCCTCGTCACTGGTCAGTTCGAGCTGATCGAGGTTACGCGCGCCAACTGGCAGGACCAGTTTCCAGCCCTGGCAGGCAAAGCCAATTCGACTGTCGAAGACGATGACGATGACGACGATAACAAATCACCGCCGGCGTTCGAGGATGACGGGCGCACCGCGACCGTTCACTTGAGGGTGAAGACAAAGCTGGACGGCTCGATTGGCAACGCCCAGCAAAAGATCAACGGTTTCGTCAAATCCATCCCGGCTACCGGTCGCTCGCAGATCGCGCAGAAGGGCGAGCTGGCGCTTACGATCATTAACCCCGAGCAATATCGCGACGAAATCTATCGCCGTATCGCCGCCGGTTCCCAACACGCCGTCACCTTTTACGGATCGGACTATGGGCTGGAAGTCACCGGGCTGGATGAAAGCATCGCCTGGAAGCAGGTAAGCAATACGGAGGTGTTCCTGTATATTCCGTACCGCTTTTCGGTCAGGAAGTGAGCGGCGATTTGCGTCGGAAGTTTCCCATCACCGCGCTTCTGTCGGCAACGCTGCTGTCAGCGACAGTGGGTGCCTCCCCGCTCGCGGCCGAGCGGAGAAACCCCTTTGCCTATACGATGAAAATGACCCCGGAGGAGGGGCAGATCGATCCGGCGATCGAGAAGCATTATACTGTCGAGTTCGACAGGTGCCAGAAAGCCGCTGTCATTACTCGAGAAAATGCGGCCTGTTTCGACGCCGAATTCACGCGGCAGGATACTGCCTTGAATCGGATCTGGAAGGAAACGAACAGACGCTTGAAGGCGGCGGCCCACGGACCCCTTTTAGCGGCGCAGCGGAAGTGGATCAGCGAGCGCGATCCTTTCTGCAGGTCGATCGCGGACGGTTTCAAAGGGGGAACAATCGCGCCGGTCGTCTACTCAAATTGCCGGGTAGAGCAGACCATTCGACGGACGATATGGCTGGAAGGGCTTCATTGAGCCAGCCAATGCTTTCCAGCAGGTCGGGTTGTTCCGCATTGCGGTCACGGCCTCAGCGGAACTGGATCGGCCGCACATCGGAAGGCACCGTGATCCGCGGTTCGGGCGAGCGGGTCGGCAGGACTGCGTGGAAGACGTGCGAGGGGACCAGGGTAAGCCATCCCGGCTCGGGGATGATCGTCCGCTTTCCCCAGACTGCCTGATGCCCCGCGAAATGGCTGGCGCAGCCGCCGACGCTCAGGGCGCCCCGGCCATCGCCGGCGCCGGCCGATTCCGGCACGGCGACATGGTAGACGCAGGAGAGATAGCCGATCGGGTGGATATGCTCGGCCTGGCCGGCGCCCCCTCTCAGCACCACGCTGCCGCTGCTCAGTGCAGCTTTTTGCGGGATGACCGGCAACGCCGCGTCGAGGCCGCGTTCAGGGATACGGGCGATATAGTCTTCGACTGCCTCGCGGACGAAGACCATCAGTGCCGTCCGTGCGGGGTCGGGCCGGGGCGGCATCAGATAATCGACATGGCGATCGGTCGCACTGCTTTCCGGTATCGCCGCGAGGATCTCGTCAGCGAGTGTTCGGTTGAACGCCTCGATTCCGCCAAAATGGGCGGGTGGTTCGAAGGGGATGCGGATGATGCACCGGTCGAGATCGACCAGGTCAAGCGCCTCGCGCTTTCGGCCGAGCAGGCTGAACGCCGCAGCGCGATAGCCACGAGCGGCCGCTGTCCGCGCATGGCGCGGTTCGAGCGACTCGCAAAAGGCGAGCAGCGCGCCACCGTCTCCGCTGCGCCCATAAGAGGGGAGGATTGAGCGGAGTGCGGGGAATCCCGGGTCCTCGGCTTGCAGCGCGCGCTTTAATTCGGCCTGCCCCTCGGCGGTGCGGCCCAACCGCAGCAGCGCACGGCCGCGCTGGAGGCTCCAGGCGGGGCTGTCATCATCGGGAACGCGGCTGTCGCAGGTCTGCAGGGCGGCTTCGGGGCGCCCCGCGCGCATCTGGCATGTGGCGATCTGCACAATGTGGTTGATATGCGGATCCATCGCCATCGCAGCGCTGAAATCGGTGATCGCCTCGTCGGGGCGGCCGAGGCGCATCAGCATGCCGGCACGAAATGTTCTGAGCGCCGGGATGAGGGGCCGCGCTTCAATCGCGGCCGAGATCGATCGCAGGGCCTCGGGCGTCGGCATATCGGAGGGTGGATCGGAAGCCACCCATTGCATTGTCCGTCCCCTGATTCGCTGCGCCGATCCTAGAAGCTATAGACCAAAGATGCCCGGCTCGTCGTGTCGGTACCGACGCGGCCGACCGGCGGCATGCTTTCATATTGCACGGCATAAGACAGTTTCGCCGCGAGCGGGCCGACCAGCCTGGCGTTGAGCGCGGTGGTGCTGCTGACGGTGCTGTTGAAATGCTGGAAATAGCCCGAGGCGACCTGACTGAGGGAGATCGCGCGGGAGAGCTTCCAGTCGAAATCGAACGAGCCGCGCGCGGCGATGCTGCTCTCTGTCGCGCCATCAGTGAAATCGGTGTCGCGATATGCCGGGCCGAGCTCGAGATTGAGCGTCAAATCAGGCTGCTTGATGGCGCTGTAGCCGGCGCCGAGCGAGGCCGAATAGCGGCTGTCATAGCCGAGGAACCGGTCGCTCTCATATTGCGCGGCGCCATAGACATAACCGCGGGGCGAGAATTTGAAATTGGGTTCGTAGGACGCGAGATAATGCTCGCGGCTGACCAGGCCTGCGCTCTCCTGATAATCGGCGGCAAGGTGGAGCTTGTGGCGCCAGCGGATCGTTTCGCGGGAGAGATCAAGGGCCGCACTCATGCCGACATCGTGCGTGTTGCCGGTGGTGATGTAGCCGCCGAGTTCGGCCTTGCCGCGCCACAGATCGAACGGACCGGCATCCCGGAGCCTGGCCTCGCGTTTCGCAGCCTGATCATGATGCCAGCCATCGACCAGCGCGGCGATCTCCTTCGACGATCCGGGCGCCGCGGCTCGGGCATATTTGGCGACGGTCGCGATCTCGGATTCGTTGCCGGAGGCAATCGCCGCGTCGAGCATTGCCTTGACCGGGGGCGGGATCGGCACCGGGTCCGAGGTGGCGAGGAGCAGGGGCGCGGCGAGCAGGGCGAGGGGCGCGAGCATGCGGGACGACTAGCGCGCGAGCTGTGTTACCGCAATCATTTGGGGGATTCTTTTCCTCCCCGCTTGCGACGAGGAGAAGGTTATCCGAGATGCTCGGCAAAGGCGGCGAGCACCTGTTCGTAGAGCGCCTTCTTGAACGGCACGATCAGGCGCGGCAGCTCGGCGGGGTCGATCCAGCGCCAGGACCGGAATTCCGGGTGGGCGGTGACGAGATCGATGTCGCTGTCCTCGCCGAGGAAGCGGTAGAGGAACCAGCGCTGGCGCTGGCCGCGCCATTTGCCTTTCCACACCTTCCCGACCAGCTCGGGCGGGAGGTCGTAGAACAGCTCGTCGGGGGCGACGGCGATCAGCGCGACCTTGTCGGGCGCGATACCGGTTTCCTCGCCGAGTTCGCGGATCGCTGCCTTTTCGGCGTCTTCGCCGTCGTCAATGCCGCCCTGGGGCATTTGCCAGGCCTCGACAGTGGTGTCGAAGCGCTGGCCGACGAACACCATGCCATGGCGATTGAGGAGCATGACGCCGGCGCAGGGGCGGTAGGGGAGGGTGGTCGGGTCAATCATGGCTTCTCCTTTTCCTCCGCCTTCCGTGAGATGGAGCAAGCTTACGCCGCCTGCGCCATGACCCGGTCGCCTTCAGCCTCTGCGATAACGCTTTTCAGCGCGGCGAGGGCGCCCGCCACATCGCCCTGGGACGAGGGGATCGCCTGGCGGATCGTCACGAAGCCGTGGATATTGCCCTTTGCCTCACGAAAGACCACCGGCACGCCGGCCTCGGCCAGCGCGGCGGCATAAGCGCGGCCCTGGTCGCGGATCGGGTCGAGGCTGGCGGTCATCACCACCGCGGGCGGCATCCCGGCGAGATCGCCGACCAGCGGCGAGGTGCGGATATGCGATGCCTCGGCCTGATAGGAGGTGTTGAACCACTCCATGCTGTCGCGGGTAAGCAGATAGCCTTCGGCGAAGGCGCTGTAGGACGGATATTCCCTCGTCATGTCGGTCGCCGGATAGATCGGGAACTGGGCGACCACCGGCACCGCAGCGGGCGCGTCGCGGAGCGCCATCGCCGTCACGATCGCGAGATTGCCGCCGGCGCTGTCGCCGCAGACGATGAGGCTCGTCACCGTGCGGCCGAGCGCGGCGGGGCTGCCCGCGACCCAGCGCGCCGCCGCCTCGCAATCGTCGGGCGCGGCGGGCCATGGATTTTCGGGCGCAAGCCGATAATCGACCGAGACGACCGGCACGTCGAGCTCGCGCGCGATCTCGGCGCAGAAGCTCGCATGAGTCTCGATATCGCCGATCACGAAGCCGCCGCCATGATAGAAAAGCATCGCCGGGCCGGGCTCGCGGCGCGCCCTCGCATCGAACAGCCGGGCGGGGATATCCCCGGCGGAACCGGGGATCGCCAGGTCAGTGATGGTCGCCAGCGTGCCGATCGGCAGATCGGCGACGTCCTTCATCGCCGCATAGACGGTGCGGGCGGCGGGGGCCTCGAGCTCGTGCATCTTCGGGCCGGGCATGCTGTTCAGGAAAGCGAGAAAGCCGCTGACATCGGGGCGGACGAAGGGTTCGGTCACGTCATTCTCCCATTTTTCCGGTGCTTGCGCGGCCGGTATCGAGCCTCCCTAGGCAGGATGGCTGCTGTCGTCCATAATCCGGCGCCGAGCGGGAGGGTGGAAAAAAGCAATGGAGAAGCAGAACGGGCGCAGGACGGCCAACAGCCTCGTGCTCGACGACTCGTTCCGCCAGGCGATCGCGGAGCGGCTGCTCGACGGCGCCGATCCCGACTTTCTCGCGCACCAGCTGGCAACGATCGCCGGCATGCCGCTCGCGCTGATCCAGGCCGAGATCGGCCGCGCGTCCAAAAGCCCCTATCTGCTCGCGGCGCGCAAGCTGCAGGACCGGCTCGGCAAATGGGAATGGGTGTTGCAGAACCGCGCTCGGCTCGCCGCGAACGACCCGGCGGGCCTCGACATTCCGGTGCTCGACAAGCCCGATGCCGATATCTTCTACCGCGACCATTATCGCGCGCACCGGCCGGCGGTGTTGCGCGGGCTGATCGACGACTGGCCGGCGCGCGAGCGCTGGACGCTCGACCATGTCGCCGGCACGCTCGGCGACCGGCCGGTGCGGGTCCAATGGGACCGCGAGCGTGACCGCGATTATGAGCGCAATGCCGACGCGCACGGAACGTTTCAGCCCTTCTCCGAGCTTGCCCGGCGGCTCCGCTCGGACGAGCCGAGCAACGACTTCTACATCACCGCCAACAACAGCGACGCTAACCGCGCCGCCTTCGCGCCCTTGTTCGCCGATGTGGGGGAAATCCCCGGCATCCTCGAGCCCGGCGGGGCGAAGCACGGCTTTGTCTGGATCGGGCCCAAGGGCACGGTGACGCCGTGGCACCATGACCTGACCAATAATCTCCTGCTCCAGATCCGGGGCCGCAAGCGGGTGCGGATGGTGGCGAGCCACGATACGCCGCTGATGCGCAATCATCGCCATTGCTTCAGCGCCTGGGGCAGCGACGACCTGCTCCCCGGCCCGGCGCGGGACGACAAGCCGGCAGTCCTCGAATGCACGATCGGTCCGGGCGATGCCATGTTCCTGCCGATCGGCTGGTGGCACCATGTCGACGGACTCGACCAGACGATCGGCATGTCCTTCACCCGCTTTGCATGGGACAATGATTTCTACAGCAGCTATCGCAGCTATGGCCCGTTATGAGCAGGGGCGCCGCGAGGGGGCGAAAAGAAGGATTTGCACGCGCCCCCGATCGAACTAGCTTGGCCCGCAAGCGCCCGGGGCATAAAGGGCGGGCTTAGATATCCTTAGGAAGTGCTTGATGGCATCCGCCGTTCACGAATTGACCCCCGCCGAGGCATCGGCCCATCCATCCGCAGAATCGATCGTTGTCCGCTTCGCCGGCGATTCAGGCGACGGCATGCAGCTGACCGGCGGTCAGTTCACGCTCTCGACGGCGCTGGCCGGCAACGACCTCGCGACCTTCCCCGATTTCCCGGCCGAGATCCGCGCGCCGCAAGGGACCCTGTTCGGCGTCTCCGCCTTCCAGATCAATTTCGGCTCGACCGCGATCGAGACCGCGGGTGACGTGCCCGATGTCCTGGTTGCGATGAACCCGGCTGCGCTCAAGACCAATGTCGAGGCGCTGAAGCCGGGCGGGCTGATCATCGCCGACGAGGGCGAGTTCGGCGAGCGCAATCTCGCCAAGGCGAAATATGCGGCCAACCCGCTGCATGACGGCAGCCTGGCGAAATGGCAGCTGCTGGCGTTCAACATTTCGCAGCTCACCCTTGATGCCGTGAAGCCGTTCGGGCTCGGCAACAAGGAGGCGCTCCGCTGCAAGAACATGTGGACGCTAGGGCTCGCGCTCTGGATGTTCGATCGTGATCGCCAGCCGATCATCGACTGGCTGAAGGCGAAATTCGCCAAGGCGCCGGTATTGGCCGAAGCGAATATCGCAGCGCTCAACGCAGGCCATGCCTATGGCGAGACCGCTGAGCTGGCCGGGCCGATGAAGCAGCATCATGTCGCGGCCGCGCCTGCCGAGCCCGGCCTGTACCGCACGGTGACGGGCGCCGAGTCGATCTCGCTCGGGCTGGTCGCGGGCGTGCAGCTTGCGGGCGTGAAGATGTTCTTCGGCGGCTATCCGATCACGCCGGCGTCGGCGATCCTCCATCACCTGTCGCGGCTGAAGGAGTTCGGGATCACCACCTTCCAGGCCGAGGACGAAATCGCCGCGATCGCCTCGGCGATCGGCGCATCCTATGCGGGGCAGCTTGGCGTCACCTCGTCGTCGGGCCCGGGCATTGCGCTCAAGGGCGAGGCGATGGGGCTTGCGATCATGACCGAGCTGCCGCTCGTCATCGTCAACTCGCAGCGCGGCGGGCCCTCGACCGGGCTGCCGACCAAGACCGAGCAGTCAGATCTCTACCAGGCGGTCTATGGTCGCAACGGCGATGCGCCGATGCCGGTGATCGCGGCGCGCTCGCCCGCCGACGCGTTCGACTGCGCGATCGAGGCAGTGCGGATCGCGGTGCAGTACATGACGCCGGTGATGCTCCTGACCGACGGCTATATCGCCAATGCCGCCGAGCCCTGGCTGGTGCCGAACATGGACGATTATGCGCCCTTCCCGGTCAAGTATCTGGAAACCGTGCCCGAAGGCGGCTTCCTGCCTTATGCCCGTGACGAGAAGCGCGCGCGGCCCTGGGTCAAGCCGGGCACGCCGGGGCTGCTTCACCGTATCGGCGGGATCGAGAAGCAGCTCGGCACCGGCAATATCGATTATGGCGCCGCCAACCATCAGGCGATGACCGAGATGCGCCGCGACAAGGTGCTCGGCATCGACGTGCCCGACCAGGAGGTCGCGATGGGCGAAGCGAACGGCAAGCTCGCCATTGTCGGCTGGGGCTCGACCTTCGGGCCGATCCACCAGGCAGTGCGGCGTGCGCGTGGTCGTGGCCTTGATGTCAGCCATATCCATATCCGACATATCTGGCCGATGCCGGGAAATTTGGGCGCATTGCTCAAGGGTTACGAGAAGATCATCGTACCGGAAATGAACACCGGCCAGCTCAAGACGGTGCTGCGCGACCAGTTTCTGGTCGACGCAAAGCCGCTCAACAAGATTTCCGGTCAGCCCTTCATGATCGCCGAGATCGAAGCGGCGATCGAGGAGGCGCTCGCATGAACGACATGACCCCCATCGCGAAGACTCTCCCCAAGGATTGGGAGACCGACCAGGAGGTGCGCTGGTGCCCGGGCTGCGGCGATTACGCGATCCTGAAGGCAGTGCAGCGCACCATGCCCGAGATCGGCGCGCGGCCCGAGAACACGGTGTTCGTCAGCGGCATCGGTTGCTCGTCGCGCTTTCCCTATTACATGGAAACCTATGGCTTCCACACCATCCATGGCCGCGCGCCGGCGGTGGCGACCGGGGTGAAGCTCGCCAATCCCGATCTCGATGTGTGGATCATCACCGGTGACGGCGATGCGCTCTCGATCGGCGGCAACCACACCATGCACCTGATCCGCCGCAACCTCGATTGCCAGGTACTGCTGTTCAACAACGAGATCTACGGCCTGACCAAGGGGCAATATTCGCCGACCAGCCATGTCGGCACGCGCAGCCCCTCGACTCCGTTCGGCTCGCTCGACCGGCCGCTGACGCCATGTGCCTTCGTGCTCGGCTCGGGCGCGCGCTTCGTGGCGCGGGCGATCGACGTTAACAAGAACCTGCCGGCGGTCCTGAAGGCAGCCTACGCCCACAAGGGTACCGGCTTCGTCGAGATCTTCCAGAACTGCATCGTCTATAATGACGATGTGTTCGCGCCCTTCACCGAGAAGGCGAACGCGCCCGGCAGCCAGCTCTGGGTCGAGCAGGGCAAGCCCTTGCTGTTTGCGGGCGGCACCAAGGGGCTGAGCCTCGATACCGAGCGGCTGGTGTTGAAGGTCGTCGATGTGGTGGATGGCGACTGGGCGGCGGCGAAAGTGATCGTCCATGACCAGACCAACCGCGCCGTCGCGCACATGCTCGTCGAAATGCCGTTCGGGCCGTTCCCGATGGCGCTCGGCGTGCTCTACGACGATCCGGCGCCGACCTTCGAGGCCGCCGTCGTTGCGCAGAACGCCCAGGCGAGCGCTGGCAAGAAGCCCGATCTGCAGAAATTGCTGTCGCAGGGCCAGACGTGGCAGGTCCAGAAGCAGCCCCACGTCATCTGAGCGAAGGGTTCGGCAATGACGTTCGTCGTCACGGATGCCTGCATCCGGTGCAAGTTCATGGACTGTGTCGAGGTTTGCCCGGTCGAATGTTTTCGCGAAGGCGAGAACATGCTGGTGATCGACCCCAACGAATGCATCGATTGCAATCTATGCCTGCCCGAATGCCCCGCCGACGCAATCCTGCCGGACATCGAAAGCGCCGCGACACCATGGATTGAGCTCAACAGGACCTATGCGGCGATCTGGCCGGCCGTGTCGAGCAATGCCGGCCAGAGGCCGCCTGACGCCGAGGCGTTCAAGGGGGTGGCCGGCAAGTACGAGCAATATTTCTCTCCCCGGCCCGGCCAGGGCGATTGAGCAGCGCCCGACGGCGCAGCTTGCCATGCTCCTCCAGCAAAATGGCAGGGTAGCATGACGACGATCCTCTGGCTTCGCCGCGACCTGCGCCTGACGGACCAGGCTGCCTTGATTGCCGCGGCGCAGGAGGGCCCGGTAATCCCGGTCTATATTCTCGACGACGAAACACCCAAGCATCGAAGCATGGGCGCGGCCTCGCGCTGGTGGCTGCATCACAGCCTTGCCGCGCTCGATTCGAGCCTGCGCGACCAGGGCTCACGCCTGATCCTGAGGCGCGGCAAATCGGAGGCGGTGCTGACGGCGCTCGCTCGGGAAACGGGCGCCATCCGCGTTCATTGCCTGCGCCATTATGAACCCTGGTGGCGCAATGCCGAGCGCGCGGTGGGGCAGGCGCTCGACCTGGTTTGCCACGACGGGAATTATCTCGCGCCACCCGGATCGGTTATCACCGGCGCGGGCCAACCCTACAGGATCTACACACCCTTCTGGCGCGCCTTGCAGGAGCGGATGCCGCCGCCCACGCCGCTTCCCGCCCCCCAAGGCATTGCGGCCCCGAAAATATGGCCTGAAAGCGATTCGCTCGCAGAATGGAAGCTGCTGCCTGAGAAGCCCGACTGGGCGGAAGGTTTCAGGGAGGAATGGAGACCTGGCGAGGCCGGCGCCCGGGAGCGGCTCGAGGATTTCCTCCCGCGGGTCGCTGCCTACGCCATCGCCCGCAACCTGCCGTCGGACGAGGGCAGCTCGCGCCTGTCGCCGCATCTGCATTTCGGCGAGATCTCGCCCGCCACGATCTGGCACCGCGTTGCCGGGGCGGAGGGCGACCCGACGGCCTTCCTCAAGGAGATCGCGTGGCGCGATTATGCGCAGAATGTCATCCTGCAATTCCCCGATTATGGCACGCGAAACGGCCGCACCGCGCTCGATGGTCTCCGGTGGCGCACCGGCACGGCCGCGGATGCCGATCTTCGCGCCTGGCAGCAGGGCCGCACCGGCTACCCGATCGTCGATGCCGGGATGCGGCAGCTCTGGACGACCGGCTGGATGCACAACCGGGTACGCATGATCACGGCGAGCTTTCTGGTGAAGCATCTGCTGATCGACTGGCGCCTTGGCGAAGCCTGGTTCTGGGACTGCCTGGTCGACGCCGATTACGCGAGCAACAGCGTCAACTGGCAATGGACCGCCGGCACCGGGGTGGATTCGAACATGTTCGTCCGGATCATGGCGCCCCTCTCCCAATCGGAGAAGTTCGCGGCGGGCGGCTATATCCGCGCATGGGTGCCGGAGCTGGCTCATTTGCCCGACGCCGCAATCCATGATCCCGAAGCAGCAGGGTGCCGGCCGGATAACTATCCGGCGAAGATCATCGGCCACCGCGAAGGTCGCGCGCGTGCGCTGGAGGCGCTGAAGAAGGTGCAATGATCTTGCGAGGAATCGCTTTTCCGCTGCCCTTGCGCGGTGCATGAGAGCGGAGCCATGAACGCATCAGCGCCGAACAGAGGGCGTCGCGTCGGGACGCGAGCCATCGCCCCCGGGGGCGACCGGATTCTTGCCCCCTTCGCCGGGCTCTTCCATCGCCTGCTGGACCGGATCGATCTTGGTCTCGAAGCCGGATCGATCGAGGTGGCGTTGCCTGACGGCACCGCGCGCATCCTGGGCGGGCGCGCCGCCGGCCCGATTGCGATCGTCGAGATTCGCAGCTGGCGGGCGCTGCTCCGGCTCGCCATGGGCGGCTCGGCCGGCTGGTATATCGCCTGGTCGCTCGGCGAATGGCGCAGCCCTGACCCCGTGCCGTTGTTCGACCTGTTCATGCGCAACCGCGTGTCGCTCGGCACCGCGGCGCGATCGACGGGGATCGTGCGGCTGATACGGCGGGCGTGGCATGCGCTTCGCCGCAACCATCGCGAGGGCGCGCGGCGCAATATCGAATATCATTATGACCTGGGCAATGATTTCTACGCTTTGTGGCTCGACCCCGGCATGACCTATTCGAGCGCGCTGTTCGAGGAGCCGATCTCGCCGGCGCAATCGCTCGAAAGCGCGCAGGCGGCCAAGCTCGAGGCGATGCTGGCGCGCACCGCGACCAAAGCGGGCGATTCGATCCTGGAAATCGGTTGCGGCTGGGGTTCCTTCGCCGAGGTTGCGGCGCGCGGTGGGAGGACAGTGCACGGCATCACCCTGTCGAGCGAGCAGAAAAGGGCGGTCGAGGAGCGGATGGCACGTGCCGGGCTGGCCGGCGTTACCGTCTCGCTGACTGATTATCGCGACGTGACCGGACACTATGATGCGATCGTGAGCATCGAGATGGTCGAGGCGGTCGGGCAGGAATATTGGCCCGCCTATCTCACCACGATCGCGCGGACGCTGAAGCCGGGCGGACGCGCCGCGATCCAGCTCATCTCGATCGACGACGCGATCTTCGAGGCCTATGCGCATAACGTCGATTTCATCCAGCGTTTCGTGTTCCCCGGCGGATTGCTGATTTCCGAAAGCCGGTTCCGGGCGATCGCCGAGGCGAACGGTCTCAGCTGGAATGATCCGATCCGTTTCGGCCTCCATTATGCCGAGACGCTGAAGCGCTGGCGCGAAAATTTCGACGCGGTGGTGGCGGCTGGGCAATTGCCGGCTGAATTCGATCGCCATTTTGTGGACTTGTGGCGCTATTATCTCATGTATTGCGAGGGCGGCTTCCGCGGCGGCGGTATCGATGTCGTCCAGGTCACCCTCCGCAAAGGCGCGGCGGGGGAGGGTAATTAGTCCTGAGCAGGGCTAGAATTCCCGAATGACTCGACGAAAAGAGCGGGGGCGGCCGCCTCATCCCGATGTCCTCACCCCGGCCGAATGGCGCGTGGTCGAGGCAGTGCGGCACGGCATGAGCAACAGCGAGATTGCCCGGCGCCGCGGCATCAGCCTCGACGCGGTCAAATATCATGTCGCGAATATCCTCCCGAAGCTCGGCCTCGCGAAGCGCGCCGAGTTGCGCGGGTGGAGCGGCGTTCGGCGCGACAGCAACCTCTTCGCCACGGGGACCAGCATGGACACGGAAGTGAAGCTCGGCGCGATTGGCCAGATTGCGCGCAGTGTGAAGGACATCGCGGCGGCGCGCGCCTGGTATGGCGAGGTGCTCGGGCTCGAGCATCTCTATTCCTTCGGCAATCTCGCCTTTTACGATTGCGGCGGGGTGCGGCTGTTTCTCTCCGAAGGCGAGAAGGAGGTGGCCGAGTCGCTGCTCTATTTCCGGGTCGAGGACGTTCGAGGTGCGCATGCGGTCCTGGAGGCGCGGGGTGTGGTCTTCACCAACGCGCCGCACATGATCCACCGCCATGACGACGGGACGGAGGAATGGATGGCCTTCTTCGCTGACAATGAAGGCCGGCCGCTGGCGATCATGGCGCAGGTCGCCGGCTGATCGCCGCTACTCGATCCGCTCGAAATGCCCCGTCTCGAAATCCCCGCTGACAAGGGCGGCAATGCGATCCGCCACGACTGACGGATCCTTCACCGAAGCCGGATTCTCGCCCGGATAGGCGCGCTCGCGCATCTTCGTCCGGGTCGCGCCGGGGTCGATGATCGCAGTGCGGATGCTGCTGATGTGCTGCATCTCGTCGCCATAGGCAGCGAGCAGCGTTTCGAAGGCTGCCTTGGAGGCGCCGTACAGGCCCCAATAGGCCCGCGGAGTGCGGCCGACGCTCGAGGTGATGCCGATCACCCGGGCGCGCTTGGATTTGCGGAGCATCGGGTCGAAGGCAGTGATCAATGCCGCCTGGGCGCTGACGTTGAGGGTGAGCACCGCCGCCAGCTCCTTCGGGTCGATCGCGGGGACGGCGGCGAGGCTGCCGAGCGTGGCCGCATTGAGCACCAAGATGTCGAGCACCGGCCAGCGTTCGGCGATCGCAGCACCGAGGCGGGCGATGCTGTCGGTCTCGGTCAGGTCGAGCGGGGCGATCGTCGCGCTGCCGCCGGCTTCGAAGATCGCTGTCTCGACAGCCTCGAGGTCCTTGCCGGTACGGGCGGTGAGCACGACATGCGCGCCGGCTGCGGCGAGCGCCTTGGCGGTGGCCGCGCCGATCCCGCGGCTGGCGCCGGTGACGAGGGCAATCTGGCTGGCGAGGGGTTTGTCCGACATTCTCTTCTTTCTTCGTCACCTCGGACTTGTTCCGGGGTCCATCGATCCGCGAAGAACCGACGCCGCGGCGCTTGCCGCAACATGGATGCCGGAACAAGTCCCACTGCTGTCCGGGATTTTATCTGTAGGGGTTGGTGCACGGCAGACAAATCCTG
>NZ_BAAAEH010000043.1:0-4504 GCF_039522915.1 Sphingomonas oligophenolica | reverse complement strand
CAGCTTCTCGCCAGACGAATCGCAACCCTATGATGCTTCAGCGCTTAATTTCGAATCCGACTCTTAGGGAAATCTGTTCGGGTAAACCGTGGAGAAAGGACATGGAGAATGCGTGCGATCCGGTCCGCACTTTTCACCTAATCCTGCCCTCCGCGATTCCGGTCCGCCTATTTTATTCCCACGTCGCCGAGATATGCGTCGATCGTTTGATGGTAGTGACGAATGCGGACTTCTTGGTATTCGGCGAGGGTAACCTTGTTCGTAATGTTGGCTTTCAACCCTCGTTGCATCGGCTCAAGATTGTCGATGTCTTGCTGCAGGATGAAGCCAAGTCCGCCCAGTTCCGGCACACTTGCCAGTGATTCCTCCGGTGTGACAACAACCGTCCGCCCAGAGGCAGGCCGCTCCCCGGTGAATGGCAGGTACAGACTGACTTCGAAAGTGGAGTGATCCGGATCGTCGCCGGGCAGGAAACGATAGACGATCGGAGACCCCAAAGACGACCATGGCGCGAAATTGGGAAATATGCTGTATTCGATCGGATCGACCAGATATGAAATCGGCTCGTTGCTCATGTCTACGCCAACGCGCTGTTTGTAGACCTGGGCGGCAAGACGCTGCATTGCTTGGCGGGTGGTCTCGCCCGGTTTCAATTTGCTGTCGGGGCTGTCTGCCAGTTCGGGCGCAAACCCCCCGACCCAGTTGTCGATGGTTTCCTGCTCGCTCGGCGGCGTGTCGCAGTGAGGCGAGGGATAGCCCATTGGTGTATGCATCCGGCTGAAATGCGGTTCGTCAGGCCAGATGTCGTACTGCGTCTGGACGTCGCTTCCTCCCGCCCGCACATGGGGGTGGGACTCATACCCGTGGAGCACTTCGATGAAAGCCTCCATGCAGACTTTCCAGTTGACCGCCATCGGGCGGATCACCGTGACCGCACGGAACCTGTTGTGGAAGTTCCAACCTTCCACGCTCTCCCATTGCTCCCACATTTTGCCCATATAGTCCCTGAGCGACGGTGCATCGTTATCGAAGTTGATGAAGACAAACCCGTTCCACAACTCGCACCGGACTTCGGCGAGTTTATGGGTTTCTGGCTTCACCTGCGGAAAATCCCATTGGCACGGGATCCACTTGAGCGATCCATCGATGCTCCATGTAAAGCCGTGATAGGGGCATTTCAGTTCGTCCCGGTGCTGGACCGTCTCGGTACAAAGCTCGCGACCGCGATGCAGGCAGGCATTGGCGAAGGCCTTGATGGAATTGTCGCGCTGGCGCACGATCAGAACCGAACGACCGGCGTTGCGATAGACGGCGACATCGCCGGCGTTTGGAATATCATAGGACCAGGCCGCATATTGCCATACGCGCGGCCACATCCTTTCGTTCTCCAGATCGAAAAACTCGCGCGAATAGTAGCGACGGGCATCCAGCGGCGCGGTGCCGAGGCGAATTTCCGTGCTGATAAGCAATGTGGGACTTGCGGGGATCGAGTCGCGCCGAAGGATGTCTCCGACAGTCTCGGGGCGCTCGTTTTCAACTCTTGGAGCCGGTGGCTCGCCGATCAAAATCGCGTTGGCTTCCATTTCTGCCTTCTCCTACGTGCCTTTCGCATACAGCAAGCATGCCAAAGATGCAGTGTCAATGGCTCCTCGTTTCGCGACGCGCCAACGCCGTGCCGTTGCGGGTCTGGTGCTCTGTCAGCCGCCCCGTTAGCCGGAAGTCGTAAACGGATGCCGCCGGTGGACGGGTGTGGGGAGCGAGGTCTAGACATGCGTGCACGCGCGGGCGCCGCTTCGGTTCGTGCCGACAAATGGGGATTTGGGTGTCCAAGGGCAAAGGAATAAGGGCTGCGCAAGCAAAAGCGACACGCTCGCTGCTGGTAGAGGCTGCGCATCGGCTTTTCGCCGAAAATGGCTTTCATGCCACCGCCACGAACGAAATCGTGAAAGCCGCTGGCGTAACCCGCGGCGCACTTCAGCACTATTTCCCTCGCAAGGAAGATCTTTTCCGCGCGGTGTTCGAACAAGCCGGTCGGGGTTTGGTGCAAACCGCGGCGGAACGGGTCAAGAACGAGGGGTGGGAAGGCTTTATTGCCGACCTGAAGGATTTCATCGGCAATGTTGCAAGTCTCGAGAGCCAACGAATTGCCTTTATAGACGGCCCTGCCGTTTTGGGATGGTCGGAATGGCGACGACTGCAGCTAAGTTACGGCGAACAGATGGTGACGGAGGCAATCGCTGATGGGGTGGCGAAGGGGCTGATCTCACCTCAGTCTTCTCGTGCTCTGGCCCATCTGATCCTTTCGATGATCGAAGAGGCTTCGTTGATGGTATTGAATGCGGACAAACTGCTGGTGACGACGAATGAGGTCGAGTTCGCAATGCTTTCGCTGCTCACTTCGTTGAATCGACATCGTGTGGTGTGAAATGGTGCGTTGACCGACCCGGCACCCTGCCGCGCGACCGTTGCAGCACAACCGATGATCGGCTCGTATCAGCGGATCATGGATAAGTTCCACCTATCCGATCGATGCGTCCGGCCAGCTGGAGAGATCGCACCGATCTGCTTTGCGAGATGCATGTATAATATCAGGTACCTGATTATTACTTCCCTCCAGAAAAGCCAATTCGGGAGCAACGAATTAGAGTTCTTGGCCTCGTGTCTCGATCCGTTGACGGAACGCAGCGAGAGCCACCGACCGGACCCATATCCCCGTAATGCGAATATCGTTTGGCAACGGTCCTTCGGTGTCAACAGTCCGCCGTGATTTGCACGCTTAAGCAAGGTTCGTGCGGGTGCTCGACGATTGACATTGCCCCTTTCACATTTACACTGAATGCCAAAGGGAGCCGCAAGGCGATCGTGGATCACGACGATCACGCCATTCAGATTCCTCAAACGAGACCTTTAGGAGAGATTTCACCATGAAAAAGCGTGTAGTTCACTGCGGAACAGGAAATATTGGCGCTGATGGTCTGAGAGGTATTCTGGAGCACCCAGACCTGGAACTTGTCGGCCACTATGTCTGGTCAGCGGATAAGGTTGGGAAGGATTCCGGTGAATTGGTAGGCGTTGCTGCGGCCGGAGTGAAAGCGACAAACGATTGGGATACGTTGCTGGCATTGAATGCCGACTGCATCTCATTCTTCGGTGACAGCATCGGCCGCGAAAAGCAGACCGCCAACACGATCTGCCGGTTCCTCGAGAGAGGCACCAATGCGGTAACTCCGTCGGTTTTCGCTTGGGCCCATCCGACAACGTGCCCGCCCGAATATCGCGATGAGGTGGAGGCGGCTTGTCGAAAGGGGAACTCAACCGCTTTCTTCTCGGGCATCGATCCCGGTTGGGCGACTACCGATCTGGCGATCGCGGCTCTTGCCGGGGCAAATCGGGTAGACTGCGTTCGTGTCATGGAACTTGGCAGCATGGCGGAATACACTGCACAGTTTGTCTTCCGCGAATATTTCGGATTTGGTAAAGAGCCTGGCTTCCAGCCTCTACTAGTCACGGGGGGGTTCATGAAAGAGATGTGGACTCCGACACTATACGCGATTGCTGAGGTGCTTGAGGTGGAACTTGAAGAGATCAAGATCACCTACGAGACCGATAGCCTCGATCACGACATTCACGTCGGCATCGGAGAGATCAAGGCGGGTGAAGCGTCGGCTGTCCATTTCATGTTGCAGGGAATGTCGGGCGGCAAGCCTATCGTCATCGTCGAGCATAACGATTTGATCGACATGGAATCCGGAAAGCAATGGCCCCGCCCTTATGGTCCGAAAAACGTCGCATACCGGATAGAGATCGAAGGCGATCCCGGCTTTACGATTGAACAGAATTTTAGCCATCACGACGGATGCAAGATATGCGCGATGGCTGTCGTGAACTCGATCTCCGCTGTTTGTGAATCTTCGCCGGGCTTGAAAAGTCCCCTTGAAATTCCACGCTATTGGTCTCGCAACGTTCGGTCGAGCGCGAAGCGTGCAACGACTGTGCGATCGTAGACGTACCGCCTCGGAGGACTTTCCTCCGAGGCGTATCCGCTTTTAGAAGTCTGGTCCGGAGTTTGATGGTGCGGGTTTGATGTGAAGCGCGCTGGCTCCTTGTCCTGGATTTGCAGATGTATTGGTAGGCTGTGAAATCGTTGAGAGTCATTAACCGCTTGGCGAAGTTACAGGCTGCCACCAAGTTGCCGAGGCGCTCTCGCCGTTGCTCGTGGGTTTCATGACAGAAGCGCTTGGCGGTATGCTCTGCCACCTGAAACTGGATCGTTTTGAGCTAGCCCGTCTTATTCACCGGGAGCCTGGGATCGGGTTGGCGGACGTAGCGTAAGTTACTGATCTGGCATAGAGAAAGGGTGCTTAAATCATCCCTCTACGCCGGACAGAAGGTGCCACGCCCGCCATGGCAGAAGATAGCGCGCCGCGTTTCTCATTTCCAGCGATTTGCCGCAAGAAAGTGACCGCCGCGTTCGATGGCGGGCGGCTGACCTCGGACGGCGGCG
>NZ_BAAAEH010000042.1:0-19080 GCF_039522915.1 Sphingomonas oligophenolica | reverse complement strand
TCGGGACATACTGGGTCTCCTTCTTACCCATTATGCCCGCCCACACACGGAAATCACGACAGTCCCAACTGGGGCGCACCGCCAGCACGCGCGGGGTAACTTTTCTTCCTGAAAGCGTCTGTTTTTCTGGACTTTTTGGCCGTTTTTCCGTAGCAAAAGCCATGCTGAACGCGGCATCCGATCTTCCCGAAGACCCGGCATTCCTCAAGGCGATGATCGCCCAGTTGCAGGCCGAGAACGCGAAGCTGACGACGACGCTGCGCGCCCATGATCTGGTCGTCCAGGCACTCCGCTTGCAGATCGCCAAGCTCAAGAAGCAGGCCTTCGGCAAATCCTCCGAGAAGATCCAACGTGAGATCGAGCAACTCGAACTCGCGCTCGAAGACCTGCTCGTCTCCGTCGCGCAACAAGGGCTCGTGGCAAGCGATCGGGATGATCCCGACGCGGAGCCCGCCGCCGCTTCCGCAGCCACCAGCTCCAGGCCGCGTCCGTCCCGGCGCCCGCGCATCTCGGCGGGCACGCCGCGCGAACGCCGCGAGCTCGACCCCGGCAACACCTGTCCGGATTGCGGGGGCGACCTGCGTCTCGTCGGCGAAGACGTGAGCGAGATCATCGAGATGATCACGGCAAAGCTCAAGGTCATCGAGGTCGCTCGCCCGAAGAAGTCCTGTCGCTGCTGCGAGAAGATGGTCCAGGTGCTGGCTCCCAGCCGCCCGATCCCCGGCAGCATGGCCGGCGCAAGCCTCCTCGCCTATGTGCTGGTCTCCAAGTTCGACGACCATTTGCCGCTGTACCGCCAGCACGAGATCCTCGCGAGAATGGGCGGCGACATCCCACGCAGCACGCTTGCCGATTGGTGTGGCCGCTCGATGCGGATCCTGCAGCCCGTGATCGACCAGATCGAGGCATCGGTCCTGGGCAGCGACATCCTGCACGCCGACGACACGCCCATCCGCGTGCTTGCTCCGGAACGACGCGCCAAAGGTATCGGCAAGGGCGTCAAGCAAGGCCGGATCTGGGCATATGTCTGTGATCAGCGCCCCTGGGCCGGCGCCGCGCCGCCCGGGGTCGTCTATCGCTATGCGCCCAACTGGAACGCGCAGCACGTCCAAGACCATCTTCGCAATGCAAGCGGCATTCTCCAAGCCGATGCCTACAAAGGCTATGCGAAGCTCTACGAACCCGGCGCGGATGGGAACCCGCGCTTCCGGGAAGCTGCCTGCTTTGCCCATTGGCGGCGCGATTTCCACGACGTCTGGACGTCGCAAAAATCCGAGATCGCACACGAGGCGCTCGAGCGTATCGGGCAGCTCTATGACATCGAGCGCGAGATCGTGGGCAAGCCTGCCGATATCCGCCGGGCCGTGCGGCAAGAACTGAGCAAGCCCAGACTCGAGGCCCTGCATGCCTGGGCCGAGACACAACTCACCCGGATCCCGGGCAAAGGCGACCTCGCCAAGGCCTTTCGCTACGCGTTGGGTCGCTGGCACGCGTTCAGCCTGTTCCTCGACGATGGCCGCCTCGCCATCGACAACAACGCTGCCGAACGCGCCGTCAGGCCCATATGTCTGGGCAAGAAGAATTGGCTATTCGCAGGCTCCGAGGCCGGCGCCGAAACTCTCGCGCGCGCCATGACGCTCATCGAAAGCGCCAAGATGAATGGCCTCGATCCCCAAGCCTACATCACCGACCTGCTCGATCGCATCCACGACCACAAGATCAACAGGATCGATGAATTGCTCCCTTGGAATTGGGCACCGCTGACCGTCCCGCAAGCACTGGCGGCCTGATGGCCGCGGTCACTTATGTCCGCACCCTCGACTATGTCGCCAGGATACTCGACGAGGACGTGGAGTTGCTGGAAGCCATCGTCTCGAATGACGACAACCTGACCTACGGCGCCATCATCAGCGTCTACACCGGCGCCGACGAGGCCATCACCGCGCTAACCGATCACGGCGTCGAAGAGTTGACGGACATGCTCAGCGAAGCGCGTCTCACGACCCAGGCCTGGCACCAGTTCCTCGATGACTTCGTCGACGATCCCGAACTCGCCGCCCGCTTCAAGGCCCAGGCATCGCGGTAGCAATCGGACGGTTACGCGGGACCGGCACCGGCAAGACGCACCTTGCCATCGCGATCGGGCGATCCTGCGTGCGCACCGGCGCCAGGGTCCGATATTACAATACGATCGACCTGGTGAACCGGCTCGAGGCCGAAAGCCGCGCCGGTCGTGCCGGGCGGATCGCCGAGCATCTCTCGCGGCTCGATCTCGTGATCCTCGACGAGCTCGGCTATCTGCCGTTCGCGCTGTCGGGCGGGCAGCTACTGTTCCATCTGGTCAGCCGCCTTTACGAGCAGACCTCGATCGTGGTCACCACCAACCTCGCGTTCGGCGAATGGCCCAGCGTGTTCGGCGACGCGAAAATGACCACCGCGCTGCTCGATCGGCTGACCCACCACTGCGACATCGTCGAGACCGGCAACGAGAGCTGGCGGTTCAAAAGCCGCGAAGCCGCCTGACGGCGAAAAGATGCAATCGGCATGGCTGTGCGCCGGCTCCGGGCTACGCCCTCCGCCGCCGCACACCCATGCCGACGTTCCTCACGTCCATCGGCAGGCTCACTATGGCGGGGTCAATGTTGGGCGCCGATCGGGGGTCAATATCCCGCGCCGGTTGACACTGAGGCTTGCCTCGATTTGCGTGACTGTCCGGATAAGTTCGCCTGGCGAGGCGTGCGCGATTTCCAGCCTCCCGAGCGGCTGCAGATTATCGAAGACCGGGATGACGGCGTGCGACGAGGCCAGCACGAAACCATCGTTGCTGGTGGTATGCTCTTCGAAGTCCGAGCTTACCTCAATGCGGTAACCATGGCCGCGCAGTCGCTCCACCACCCCCGAGTGCAGTTGCTCAGAGTGCGTCGAGACGAAGACATAGTCTACAACCTTGTCGGTGAGTGCCCGGCTTGCTCCATCAAGCATTTCAAGCTCGAAGCCCTGGATATCGCAATGGAGCAAATCGACATGGGCGGTTTCGCTATCCGCGAGGAACCGATCGACTGCGAAATTCTCCGCGCCAACAAAATCGACGATGAATTCGCCTTCATAGCCATTAGCCGCAAAGTTATTGCGCCCGCACTCGGAGTTGTGCGGGTCGGGTTCAACCATGATGCATTTTGCCATCGGGAAACTGCGCTTCATCCACATCGAATAGTGCGCCCAATACGCACCCAACTCTATCATGAGCGGTTCGGGACGGGCGATGCACTTGAGCAGTTGCTGGAAGCAGAATTCCTCAAGCGGTTCGTGTACGCCTCGATTGATGACCAGGATGTCACTGAACTCGGCGTAATAGGCGAACTTGCCCGTCAGGTCGGCCCGATTACCATTATGCAAGAACACATAGCCATCGCTATCGACATAGCCGGCGCGAGGCACGCGTTCGATCAGAATATTAAGCGGATCAGAAACAATTTCGCGATAGCGCTCCACGAAGCGCTCCGCTTTGGCCAACGTGTTCGGGTCCGCGAAGCCGACCATTTCGCCCGAGAGCCGCTTGAGAAGATACTGAGTTGACTGGCGCAGCTGGGTTCTAATGCTCATGTGCAGGCCTTTAGCTGGGTACCGGATTCGGTACGCGAAAAACTGGAAGCGGCAAAGATCAAAAGCGTACAGCGGCTGCCAAATAAACTGCACTGAGGCCCTAGGCGTTCGTCTCGGTCGCGGCAGGAAAACTTGCGAAATGTCGCTGCATCTTGACCCACGCAGGGATGCCAAAAAACGACCACGAGCACGCAGCCATGATAAACGGCAGGATGCTCACGCCCAAACGCTCGATCAGCACTATCTTCAGCGTTAAGGCTGACACTGCAATAAACACCCCGGTTATGACTTGAAACCTGATCTCCTGCGCACCGTTTAGATACATCATCGGAGCACCAAAGGCCGCCTCGGAGATTCTCCAGAAGGCAAGGCCAATGAGCAGGGTAAAGGGCGGATCGATCGCCTTTCCGACCCAAAGATGGATAAGGAATGGCCCCCCGGCCAGGAATACAAGACAAATCGCTGCCGAGATGGCCGTCGCCGACAATGTGGCGCGCACCACAGTAAGGCGAGCCCAGCCACTTTCTCCTCGCGCCAGCGCCTCGCCAAAGGCGGGCCAGAGCGGAGCAACGGCGAAACCAACCACCAAAGAGGCCATGGCGAAAAGCCTGTCTGGTATCGAATAGCTGGCAACCGCAGTGGCGCCTAGTTTCTGGGCAATAACGATATTGTCGGCGCCGTATGCGACGGCCGCTACCACCTGCAACACGAAGAACGACCCGCCAAGACGCGCCAACTCCGCACCGCGCTCGCGGGAAAATGCCGAGCGCCGAGGGGTCAGGTCAGGACGTACCCTGGTAAAGAAGATCGCACTGTTCAGGGCAGCGGCCGCGACCGGCATGCCGGCATATGCCGCGACGAGCCATGGGAGCCCGGCTTGAAACCATATGACGGTCAACACGCCAATCAGCCCTAGCACGTTGCCGACGCACTGCCAGAGGCTCGCGAGGAATCCCATCTGCAGGCCCAGTTGAGATCGCTGCACAACGCCCAGCGGAAGAGAGAGGGCAAAGCAGATGATGAACACGGCAATAGCCGGCGCTGCCTCTGATCGGGCAAGAGGTGTTGCGACGTTAAACACCTCGTACCAATGAACATGCGAGTATGCCGACGCCAGCAACGCAACTGCCGTCGCTGCGATAGTTCCAAGCAAGACAAAAGCACTAGAAATATAAGATACAATTGTGGCATTCTCATCTCGACCACTTGCACGCGATATCGCGGTCAAGACTCCGTTACCGATACCGAAATCGGCGAATTGAAGCATTGCCGTAAAGGTCGACATGGCCATCCACATTCCATACCGTTCGACACCGAGATAATGCAGCGTCAATGGCACGGAGATCAGTGCCGTGCCGATCGATACGATGCGCGCTGCCGCCGATGCGAGTGCGGAAAGGGCAATTCGCCGGTGACGCTCCGCAGCGCGACCAGCTTCGGTTGAGAGATCAATATGGCTACGCTGAAAAAGCGACAAAATCTGCCGGATTCGCGGAATCGAAATGGTCGCCATAGAGCTCTATTGGGTGAGACTGCTTATTTTGTCGATCGATAATATGCTGCCCTGCAACAAGGAAGATAGAGCCGGGCGGACGCGTCTAAAAATTTGTGGTATTGGAGCGAGTGAGGCGATTCATTGACGTGAAATTCTTCAGGATGGCCTGTTGCTATCGAGACCCAGATAACGGCTAACCTCGGGAACTCCGGCGATACCGAGCAATTCACCGTCAATGACCATCCCCGCATCGGCAATGAGGCGAGGGAAGCACCTGACCGCATCAACGCCCGCTAAAGCGCGCCATTACTACCGGAGAGACCATCCCTGTGCCCATTGGACCGTCCCCCACGTCTCAGGCTGCGACGCGAAACACGGCCAGAAACGTATTGCCCAATGACACGCCGTTAAGCTGCGGCCGGGCCTTTTGTCGCCCAAACTCTTTGATGAATTCCATCGGATTGAGGATCGAGCAGGCCCATGTCTGCGGACGCGTGGCGCTGGGGCCGATCTTCGAAAGCGCCAGTGCGCGGGAGGCTCGAGACCTGTTGGAGCCTGCGGGATTGGAATTGATCTCCGCGGTCAGATTGACCTGCTGACCCAGCTTTTCGAGAGCCGCGACACTCCACCTGGACAGGTGATGCGGCGGGAAGTTCAGGGGATCGAACCAGATTGTCTCGAAGCTCATCGGGCTCAAGGGCGCGCTGACCAGCAGGGCGCCGTTGTCGGCAAGGAGGCTGGCCATTTCACGCGTCAGGCTGACGGGATCGCTAACATGTTCAATGCAGTGAAAGCTGACGACGAAGTCAAACCTGTCCTCAGGTCTCTGGCGGTGGAATTCTTCGATATCGCCACAGACGACATCCAACCCCGCCGCCTTGCAGTCTTCCACGGACTGACTAGTCATATCGACGCCGACCACTTTTACGTTGGGGATTTCCCGCGCCAGCTTGAGAAATGTTCCGCCGCCACAGCCGACATCCAGAATCTGGATTTCACGATCCTCCGCAGCTTCCGCGAAAATCTTCAGGACGGACGCCCATTCCCAGCGAAACTCGGGATAATAGCCAGCCTGCTTTGTGATCCAGTCGTAAAAGATGTTGTCGCCAGGCTGCATGCCTTTGCAGAACTCAAGGCTGCACTGGGTGCATTTCAAAATCTCAACGTCAGGTATCGGGACCCCCGGCCCAGGCGTTTCCCTAAAATATTTGGTCAGGGCGGACCGAATAAACGAACCCTTGAATGAATGCGCCACCGACGTGTCGGATCCACAAACAATGCACTTGTCGACCATGTAAAGGGGCCTGCTACTTCTTTGCCGAGAGGATGCCGACGTCAACTCCGACTAGCATAAAGGGCTCTTCACCGCTAGTGGAATCAGCCGTTTGCAACGCCGAGATTCCAAAACCGCGCTCGGCGAGACGGCCAGCGGAAAAGCGCAAAATCGGACTCACGAATGGCGACACGGCAACGCGGCGACGCGTGATCGCTTTGACAAAACAAAATACCTTCGGAGTACTTCATCGCTCCGCTGCACCCGCGAAGCCGGACAGCATTCGCTGGATTATCGCGTCGAACGCCTCCGGGCCGTGATTGCGTTTCAGGATTTTTCGATAGGATTCGCGAAAATCCTGAGGCGCCGCCAAGAGACGGTCGAGCGAGTCAGTCAGCTGGTCGGGCGTGGACGCGACATAGCCAAGGCCATGCTCCACAAAATATCTGACGGCGACCGCCTTTGGCGGACCCCAGATCAAGATCTGACGAGCATGGGCAAGATAGTCGAGGAGCTTCGAGGGGAACGACGTCTCCGTCATTCCCGAGGGATCCGAAAAGGCGATTGGGCAGATCGCGGCGCGACTCTCCGCGATCTCGCGGGCGAGGTCTTGCCTCGCAGCGATTCGACCGGGGATGACATGGTTCGGAATATCACCGATTACCCGCTTCAGATTCTCGGCCGGAAGCGTCGCGCGCAGCACCAAGTTGCGGCCGCTCGCAATCCTGAACCGACTAACCGCATCGACCAGATCGCGAAAGGCGGCCGCGTAGAGATGGCCGAGATTGCCGACATAGATCAACTGATCTTTTGTTCGCTCGGAATCTACCGATGGCTCTGTATAGGGGAGCGGCAGGGGCGTCACAGAGCGCTCCACTCGGGAGCTCAGTTCCGCTGACAGCTCAGGGGTAATGGCGAAAATATGTTCGGCCGCTCCAAAGCTGGCCAACAATTCCGGATAAAGTTTCTTCCGTACCCCTGCCCCTGCTCCGTCCCATTGGAATGGGTCATCGACCGCATAGATCGAATATGAAAGGCCAAGGCGGCCCGCCAAAAGCTGCGCCCGCACGTAGGATCGCGCGTCTGCTCCCAATACCGCAAACAGCATGTCAGCCGAGATCCTCGATCCCGCGCGCGCCGCAATCGATCTCATACTCCAGGTAGTTGAGATGGCCGGCGCTATCTTTGCGCGGGACCGAATCTCATCCAGCGCCAATGCCGGCATCCCGGGTAAAATGAGGCTCTTGGGCAACGCCTCGTGGATCGGCGGTAACATCGCCTTAATCCGGGCCGGCGACAAAAGGGCGCTAGACACCGCTTCGCCCAGCGCGACAAAAACTGGAACGAGCGCGCGGCCCAGGCCCGTCGTTTCGACGCTCTCCGACAATGGGAGAGCTTCTGCATAAAGCGCTATACGCCTATTTTCTCGTGTATCTTGCCGCTGCTCCGACACCATCGCCTTTGCCCTCAACGTCCGACCAATATGCTCAGAGGATTGAGCTGGAAAGCGACGGATGAAATTAAAAAAAAGACACGCGCAACAATAATCCAAAGCAAGCTAGCCGATACCAAGTTAGACTGCCAAGCTTAACCTAACATAAAACTGCTATCATGCGGTAGGTAAACTTGGTCTATTTTCTGGCGAGTAGCGCCTTTTAAGGCGAACCGCGCTTACCTTGGCGGGGATCGATTTAACGCCGGCGGGCTTCAGATTGGCAAAAAGAACATAGAACATTGCCAATGTGAGCAGCTGCTGACTGAACAGAATAATAAACACGGCGACCGCTATGCACACTGTCAATAGCCAGTCTCCAAATGTCCGCCAAAGACGGATAAGGAGAAATAGGTATAACAGCAAGGCAAGGGGCACGCCAAATTTCACCATTGTCCCCGTAAAGCCATTACCGAAGCCAAGCTGGTCGCTCTTGGAATGCCAATAGATCGGACGCCCCTTCTCGGCAAAGCCATATCCTGTAAGCGGTTTCTGCTCGATAGCATACCAGTCCACAACTGCATTTCCGAACCGCGTCTGGTACCAGTTGTGCTCCTGATAGGCGGTGATGTCCCACTGCGCCGTGATTTTATCGCCATGCTCATCGGCGAGCAGCAATATCGACAAGCCGATCATCAGAGCAATCAGTGGCAATACGATAATTTTCTGCGTCCCACTACGCCCGAATCTGATGAAGGCGGCAAGCGCTACGGCCGGCAATGCTGAAAGGCCCATAGTAGATTGAGTCGTAAAAAGTGCCAATGTAAGAACTATTGCGCTCCGCCGTAGATATTTCGACGGATAATACCTGGAGGAAGCCAGTAAAATCACCATCGCCAGGATAATATTTGCCGCGAACATGCCTGGCTCTCGAAATGGTCCACAATTTCGATGCATCTCCCTGACAAGATGGAAATTGTAGAACGGCGTCGTACGCATGGCTTCAAAGCCAGTTAGAGGGTATAACGGTGAAAAAATATCCGCGATGTCATATCCTGAAATAAGTACAACTTGGCGGACAGCGAATACAGCAATCGAGTATGTGCATATAAAAACCATCGACTCGACTAAAGCCATCGCCGATTGCTTACAATAGGCTACAAATAGCAATACGGAGAATAATTTAACAAAATGTCCTACAAGTGGATAAGCTTGGTCACTCACGCCAGCAATGCTGGCAATCAAGAACCAAACAAAAAACAACGCGCCGACGACCAAGAGCGGCTTCGCCGGCGAAAGTTTGAAGGAGTGAAATAATCCAAGTGACCCGATCAGTAGCGTACAAAACGGAATAACAAAATCTTCGTATCCGCCCACGCCAACAAACGAATTCCCGGATATCATCCAGAGCAAACCCGCAGCAAGTAGCGATACTTTATCGGGCCTCCGAGGGCCTTGCAAAATATTCCGCGCGTCTGCCGGGTTCATGGGTCGGTCGCGACCATTGGCAGAGATGCTCTTATGCATCCGCAGGTGGAATGCATTGCCATAAGAGCCTGCCTTCCCGCGCTGTCCCGTTCCTGCTGTCACGTCTATCCGTTCCTATCGATCGTGCTTTGATAGACGCTGACATAGCGCGACGCACCGGCTTCCGGCACAAACCGCTGCCGCGCAAATTCGGATAGTTGCGACGCACCTCTTTCGCGCTCTTCCACGGGGATTGCAGCCACCTCCTCTAGCGCCTCGGCGACGGATTCTGCATCGGGTTCGATGAAGCGGATATTGGGGAGGCCTTCAAATTCCTCGGCTGCCCCGACTCTGGTCGTAATGCAGTAAATTCCAGCCGCCGCCGCCTCCATCAGGACGAGTTGTCCGCCTTCGAAAAGCGACGCACTCACGAACACGTCACTCGCGGCGAGATACTGACCTATGTCACTCACGGTGCCCAGCAAATGAACCCGCCCCTTCCCCAAAGCAGCGGCCTTCTGCCGAAGGCGATCACTTACTGCGCCACATTGAAAAAATACGATCGGAAGCTCTTCGGGACATAGCCCGATCGCTTCCACCAGCGCATCGATATTTTTAGCTGGCGCCTCGTTTCCAATCGACACTGCGACGAAGGCGTCCTGAGGGATATTCAGCTTCTCTCGTAAGACGACCCGGCTCGATGCATCGGAAGCGTAGAGGCGTCCGGTGTCGATCCAGTTATCGATCACTATGGCGTCGATGCCGAAGCGACGCTTCTCGTTGCGCGCCACCCGCGCGGAGCACGCAATGTGCACGGTGCCAAGGGCCGCCGCAATCCGCCGTGTAACGCTTCGGCGGAGGCGCAATAGGCCATCAAAGAGAAACTCGTTGTGAATCGTGCGGACATTGGCGACCCCGGCTAATCGCGTTGTGATTGAATACCACATCGCAGCCCGCTCGGTATGAAGATGCACCACGTCGCAGCCGCTAGCCGTTATCGCGCGCGCGATGCGAACAAAAAAAACTGGGCTAAACGAGTAGGGTATATGGATTATCTCATAGCCTTTTGCAGCGAGAACCGGGGCATAGTCCCCCAAATCATCGCCCGTTGAGATAATACTCGCTTGTCCATCTCCGATGAGTATGTCGGACGCGGAAGCCAACATCATCTCAGCACCGCTGTATCGGAGTGCATTAAGAATGTGGAGAACCTTCACGAGCTCACCAAAGGTGTAACTGACCGCGTGATCTGCATCGTGACCTTCACCCTAAATAAGGATTCACCGGAATCGAATCTTGCGGAGACCCGCCAGAAGCCGCGTTCTTCGCGAGCGCATCGGCCAGCGGCTCCTTGAAGATCGCCAGTGTGGCGCTACGCCAGTTAACGAGCCCGAAGCGGCTTAGCACATACTCTACACCAAGGGCGAGCCGCGAAGTCAGCCGCATGCTGGCAGCGCACGTCGGATGGCGCGAGACCCCCGAAACATCGAATCGATGCCGGCAAGCACATCGTCGAGGCACCGAGTCGATATCTCATAAGTTTGCTCCGAAGCACGCCATCACAAATAGGGGTTACGCGGAACTTCCACCTTCCGCAGCCCGATTTTTCGTAATGCTCCGTCGAGCTTCGCAGGCGGCGTCGATTTAAACACAATAATTGTTATCTTGCCCCAGCTCATCAGTCCCAATGTCGAGAGCAGGTTTTGGATCGCCACGGCAGAATGCATCACGATATTTGCGATGAGATCCGAACGCTTTCGTTTTACAATTCCAGGCACCCAAAAATCGCTAAGATAGGAATAATATATTGTCCCAAGCTGAAGCGATGTCGCCATTTTCGTCGCCTCTCGCAACGAAAGAGCATAGATAAAGTTCCCAGCAGCCTCAAATTCAGGATTACTACATCCCGTATTCTTGCGAAGTAATATTTTCAACTGACGCTTTAATGCATCAAGCGGGAACCAACGATCAGAACAATTTGGCTCACACAGCAGGATCGCTGCCCGACGGCTCACTCGAAGCATTTCATAAATGCCCAGCGCTGGGCGCTCGAAATGATGATATGCCTCTTTGCAGATTACGTAATCATATGAATTATCGGGAAGATCAATCGCCTGCGCATCCACGGCACATTTCTCAATCTCATCAAGATGTCCGATCTGCCCGAGCCAATCCAACTGCTCGGTCGTAAGCGACGAAGCTGTAATCTTTCGGACACCCCGCTTCTTCAACCAGAAAGCATCGGCCCCTGAATCGCCAATAGTGAGCCATTCGGTGCCTACGTCATTAACCAGAGGCAATAACGCCTTATAATGTCGCTCGTGACGCCAAGCATCCCACGAATTCGGTGCAGCAATGATCGAAGGGATTTTGTTAGTATCTATTGCCCGTGAATGTTCAATTTGACGGCGATGAATCCGTACGTCCGCAGCCTCAACGGAGAAGGTATCTGCAATCATGTAATCCGCCCTCAATTCCTGCTAGATGCGCCTAGATAATAAAACGATCATTCATGAAATTGGCAATAGATTTCTGGGAATCCGACACTGGGGCCATAGTGTGAAAAGGGATTGGAATCCCGTGTTGCAGCGAGGAGCTTGGTCCATCGAATATGCTGACGTGGACATTCGCCACGTCCGTCGACCCGAGCTCTCCGGGCGAAGCCGCGGCCTCATTTTTCGACGCCGTTTTAAGAATCGCACAATATCACCGAACGTCTCAGGGGAAAGCCCACCATCAATCAGCCGCGAGAAGGTAGAACGAGCCAGCGATACGCTAACAGGAAATGAAAAGGGAGCCAAAATCCCGAATGTCGTCGGGTAAAATGCCACCAGCTCGAAAAGGGAAGCCCATGATGTGTGTTCACCTTGCGCCATTGCTCGCGTATACTTAGCGATGGACTGCTGTAACCCCGAGCCTTCGTCAAATTCTGAGCGCATTCGCCAATAAAGCCCGGTAGTAGCAGGACGGGTATTCCGGCGCGCGTCGCGCGCAGGCCATAGTCAAGGTCGCCCATATTATGATGAAAATGTGGATCGTTAATCCCTAACGTCGCGACCGTTTCACTAGTCACAAACACGAAGTTGCCGTTGAAGGTATCCACTCGCTGCAGCGATTCGGCAGGTAAGACAGGGCGGAAATGAAACGCGAGCGGGGTACGATCATCCGCTATCCCGCCATAGCTCCGGCTGCCGTCCGGATTACGCGTGGTTCCAACCAAGACAAAACGACCATCTCGATGCGCTGAACACATTGTTATCCAGGCTTTGGCAAGGCGATCAAGGGCGTCTTCATCAATTACGACATCGTCATTAAGCCAAAGATAGCCATCTACTTTGAGCGATAGCGCACGCTTCCAAGCAAGATGGAGGCCGCCGTTCCAGAACGCGTTGCCGTCGCCGCGCACGATGTCGGTCGCGGGGAACTCGGCTAACACGGCCTCCACCGTACCGTCCGTTGAAGCATCGTCAAAAAGGACAATGCACAGCTCGACGGGCGCCCTTGACTGCATGACCGCCCGAATCGCCGCAACGGTCTGACTGCGACGATTTCGGCAAACCAGCAATACGGCGATTCTAAGGATCGCCTTATCCATGTCTTTCGCATCAGCGGCCGCGGACGATAGGGGCATGGCAACGCTATCTCCCACCCCTCAGGGCGCCGACTGAAGCGGGAGCCGCTCATATTTCCGGTCATATTCGCGGATTAACGCCACCGTGCTCTCGATATTTCCACGCGAAGAAGCGCCAAACAGGATCGATTCAATCTTCGTTTGCGCGCAGACATAGTCGATCGCCTCCCCCGGCGGAATGGCGCCCGAGGCGAACACCGACATGGCGATCGCGCGAAACGGACGCTCCGCAATCGCGCGTTCATAACGATCGAGTCCGCCCGAGGTCCGGAAGGCGATCTTGTTGATGTTGGCACAGACGATTGGATTGACTATCCCGACCTTGTCGAGCGCGTCGAGCAGCATCGGCAGATTCATCGTAATGTAGCCTGGTTCGGCGTTGTACCGTTCCTTTATGTGCTCGGCAAAGACACAAAAGGCGTCGTACGCGCCGAGCCCGAGGATCAGATCGGTCAGCACATTCTGGACAAAAACGACCGGCGTCTGGAGCCCATCGAACATCTTCATCTCGGCGTCGATTAGCAGCTTGCCCAGCCCCTCCACGTCTTTGCGCGCGACGGACACGCCGCCCTTCAGCAGGACACCGAGCCGTCCCTCGCTGGGCAGGAAGTTGTTGAGCGCTCCGGCGATCCCCAGTTCGGTCACCGCGTTCGCGTATTTATGCGCATAAGGCATGCATGGATAGAACTCGAAATCGGCATAGCGTGCCTGGTTCGCGCGGAAATGGTCGCAGACCTGGGCGATCCGCTCATGCGTGGTGCACATGAACACCCGGATGCCGGCATCATAGGCATAGTCGAGCGTACGGATGATCGCCGAGAGATCCTGGAAACGGATTGCCTGCTCCCGCGCCTTGTCTTCTGACATGTGGTTGACGCCGAAGAACTGGTTATCACCGAAAAGGATACGCTGCATTATATCTAGTCTCCCCTGTAAGTCTATCGGGCCGGACCGAGGAGACGGCCAATTATGCCTTTGCGTGACGGCGCCGCGGGCGCGGCCGTCGCGGCCACCGCGCCTTCGATCAATGTCGGCGGACGCTGACTCTCGCTGCGGATCGCGTCGACGATCTGATCGGTTTCGACCGAACTACGGAATGTGCTGCGCGTAGCGGTGTCGCCTGCGAGAATCGCCTTGGCGAAATGATCAATCTGCGCCGAATATTCCTCGCCGCGCAGATAGAAGTCGACTGGCTCGGTAAGATCAGTCGTGTACCGCACGGTCCAGCCCTGGGTGAGGTTCTCGGGCGCAAACGGCTCGCGCAGAAAGAGCTGCAGCCCCTGGCGGTCCGCGACTATCTTGCCGCGCGTACCCCACACGCTGAGCTTGGCGGACATCTTGCGCTGGGACTCGTCGCTCCAATTGACGGAAAGTTGGACCGACTTGCCGTCATTATAGCCCAGCGTCGCATACACCTCGTCATCGACCTGCGCCGAAAAGATCGAGTGCATCACCGCGCCCCTAATGAAGTCCGGACGGCCGAAACAGAAATTGACGAGATCAACGACATGTGATGCATAATCATAAAGCGAGCCGCCGCCCCCGCCCTTCGCGCTGCGCCACGTCGCCGTCTTGGCCCGAAGAACGACCGGGCCATAAGCCTCGCTCTGAACATGATGCACCTGACCAATAGCACCGATATCGAGCAGGTGCTTCAGGTAGACGAAGGAGCCCACGAACCGATAATGATAGCCCACCTGGTTGACGACCCCCGCTGCCTCGGCCTTTTCGGCAAGGCGAAGGCCATCGGCGGGATCAAGCGCGAATGGCTTCTCGCAGAATACATGCAACCCGCGTTCCAGCGCCTTTTCGACAAGGAAGACATGCGAATCGGGTGGCGTCGCAATGACGACCGCATCCAGTTCTGCCTTGTCGAGCATCGTCCCGTAGTCGGTATAGGTCGAAACGCCAGTAAATCGGTGCATCACGCTGAGCAGATAACCGGTGGTGTCGCACACAGCCGCCAGTTCCAGATCAGGATGTGCATTTAGGATCGCCTGATGCGAGATTCCCATCTTGCCGAGACCGACAAGGCCCACTCGAATCATAGTCAAACCCTTCGCCTTTAGTTCGTATTATGCGGTCGGCGCAGGCTTCCGCCCGAACCGCGATAAAATGCCTCTGCCGACCGCGGTAATCATCCATACCCCCGACCACCAATAGCGTTTAAAACGCAGCTTGGGCTGGACGATCAGGCGGAACAGCCATTCGGCCCCCACCCTCCGCACCAGCCAGGGTGCCCAAGGCACTCGGCCGGAATGATAGTCAAATGCGCCCCCAACGCCGACCATCCAAGGCACGCCCGCTTCCTCCAGCAACGAGGCGATCATCGCCTCCTGCTTGATGAGCCCGAGCCCGACCCACACGATATCGGCTTTTCTCTCACGGATACGCTCGACCAATGCGGTGCGCTCGTCCGCCGTCAAAGGCCGGAACGGCGGCTCATAGATACCGCAGACGATCATCCCCGGATACGCAGCAGTCAGACGCCTGGCCATCTCTTCGGCAGAGCCGCCGGTGCCGCCGAGATAGAAGTGCCGCCAGCCGCGTGACGCCCCATATTTGGAACAATCTAGCTGGAGGATTGGCCCATTATAGCGCTTGATCCGCGCATTCCACGCGAGGCCGGCCGCGACCACGCCGACGCCGTCGCACAGCGAATAATCGGCCCCGCGGATATACGCCCCATGACTGGCTAGGCGGCGTCCATGGTAGATGGATTCGGTATTGGTGATCGAAATATAGTGGCCCGGCGAGCGTTCCTTGATTGCCTCGTCCATGGCCGCAAGAATCGCTTCCCGGCTGTCCGTATCGATCGGGAATCCGTCGATCTCGGCGCGGCATTCCGGCGTTCGCAGCCCCATCTCTAGGCCCCCACCGCACAATATAGGCGGCGAGGACGCGTGGCAGCGGCCGCCACGAGCGCCATATCCTTGTTATGCCGCAGCATTTCGAATCCCCTGCTATATCGCACGAGATTAGCAAATTGCTGCATTTGCGAAAGGCAAATCTCATGGAGCCACAGTCGATATGGGACATATCGACGCAATTCGGCCGGTAACGATGCTGCATTTCAATTCCAACGCTCCCACGCACGCGTAAGCGCCGCACCAAAGGACTGGGCAAATTGACGTTGCGCGGCCTCGTTGCGGGCGACCAGTGATGCCGCACTATCAGGCATCCGGAGTCTGGGTGGAACAGCCGCCAGCGCGCGACCACAATCGACGGGATCATGTGGATCGAAAAACGTCGCGATGTTCCCGGCCTGCTCACGGTGCACCTGAAGATTGGATAGCACTAACGGCGTTCCCAGCGCCTTCGCCTCTTCAACCGTCGTGCTCCATCCCTCGAACTGGGACGGGTTGAGGATCGCGTCGGCGCGGCTGGCTAGCGCTAATATGTCGGCATACGGCAGGGACCCCATGATCCGAAAATTGCGCCAGAGTCCGAGCTGATCGATTCGATCGACCATCTCGCTCAAGAGATTCGGAGCTCGCAGATCGCGGGTCGGTCCAGCGGCGACCACGACCGGTTTCTCGCCTGCGATTTGGCCGAGCGCTTCGATGACCAGCTTGTGATTCTTGTGCGCCCAGAACTGGCCCGGAAAAAAAATGAAACGTTCAGGCAGGTCAAGCCTTTTGCGCGCCGCTTCCCCGTGGGCATAGTTGGATTGTCGCTCCAGCTGTACGGCGAAGGGGACGACGTGGATCTCGGCTTTCGGCGTCCCGTAAAAACGTTTGAGGTCGTCAGACGCGGCCAAGCTCGACAATAGCACATCGGTTCGGTTGCGCAGGACAAGCTGATTCCGGATTTCGCGCGTCAGCCATTGCCGATGCGTAAAGAAGCCAGGGAGCCCCCGATGCTGGAAATCGTGAAGCCAGGCCAGGGTCGGGAGAGCAGGTCTTTTGCCGTAATAGCCTGTGCTCTCGAACAGCACATCGATTCCGGCGGCACGGAACTGCTCTGTGCTTTCGAGTTCGTCACGACCGAGCATCGCACGCAGATCATCCCCGTGCCCGCGATCACGGAGCGGCAGCGCCGGCGCCCCGGTCGCGGCCTCGATCCGCTTGGCAAGTCCCTTGTCGATATCCGGTGACGCGAACATTACCGGCACGATTTCCGGCGCCCAGGTGCGAAGCACCCGGCTTACGTTGAGGATGTAGTTGGCCCCGCCCATCCATTCGTGCGCGCGTACAAGCCGAAAACCCACTCTCAACGGCATTCAGGTTCCCCGCAACATTTTGACGATTGGCGGATCATCCGTGTGCTGATGGCAGCGCCAGTGTAGAGACGAGCATAAATCGACGCAGTTCTGAGCGCACGTCCTTCATTAATCGCTGGATCAGGTGGCAAGCGTCCGCCTTCCATCAATTCTTATCATCTAAGTACCAAGCGTACGCCTGCCTGATCCCTTCAGGAAGGCCCACGGTGGGCTTCCACCTATCGAGAACAGCTGGCTGCTGTCCATCAATATGCGCGGTGTCCCATCGGGCTTGCTCGTGTCGCACACCAGCTGCCCCCCCAAGGCCGACCACCGCCAACATGAACCGCGCGAGATCGGCGATCGAGACCTCGTCGCCTGAGCCGACATTGACGTGTCCGTCACCGGAATAGGTCTTCATGAGAAAGACACACACATGGGCAAGATCATCGACGTGCAGGAATTCGCGCATCGGGGTGCCCGTGCCCCAGATTTCCATGCCTGATTTACCCGCGAGCTTGGCCACATGTGCCTTGCGGATCAGTATCACATCGTGTGGGTGCCGAAATCTCGTTACAAGGTTTTGCACGGCGCCGTCCGGGGGCGGGTGCGCGATATCTTTCGCCAGGTCTATGCCGCGATGGGCGTGACCATCATCAACGGCCTGTTGTCTTATGATCATGTCCATATGTTCGTCATGTTCGTCGAAATCCCACCGCGCATCGCGGTCAGCCACTTCGTGCAACGGGCCAAGGCGCGCTCCTCGCGTAAAATTCAGCAAGAGTTCGAGCATATCCGCAAACGCTATTGGAGCCAGCGTTGCTGGGCCAGGGGCTATTTCTGCGCCACCAGCGGCAACGTCACCGACGAGGTGATCATGCACTACCTCGACTATCACACCGCCCCAACTGAGAAGGCTTCAGCCACTCATGCCGAACCTACGGGCGCCAACCGGTTGTCGTTCAGTTTCCTGGACTCCCCGTCAGGCGTTCCGGCTTCCGATAGCTTGCGCCCGCTTAATCTTACTGAGTCACGAAAGTGGACGTCGGGGGATTCGCGGGGCGCTTCGTTGTGATAGGCTGCTGATACACAGCGATGGATGAGCGCCATGGTGAGCGAGGATGGAAGCGAAGCAACGGCATTTGACGGGTATGTGGAAGCGCTGATCGAGGTGATCGGTCATGCCGATCGGGCGGAGCCGCTTCGGGATTACTGTACAGGACTGATGATGCCGGTTGCGCGTAAAAGCGTGGAGCCGTTGGCGGCGGTAACGGCGCCGTCGCATGTTTCTGCCAAGCACCAGTCACTTTTGCATTTCGTGGGTCAAGCGCCCTGGTCGGACGAGGCGTTGATGGCGCGCGTTCGGGATTGGGCCTTGCCGCGCATGATCGAGCGCGGTGGCGCGATCGCGGCCTGGATTGTCGACGACACAGGCTTTCCAAAGAAAGGTAAGCATTCCGTCGGTGTCGCACGCCAATATTGCGGTCAACTCGGCAAGCAGGATAATTGCCAGGTTGCCGTCAGTCTTTCGATTGCGAACGAGAGCGCCAGCTTACCGGTTGCCTGGCGGCTTTATCTCCCAGAGATCTGGGCAGATGATCCCGAGCGTCGAGCGAAGGCCAAGATTCCGGACGAGATCCTGTTTCAAACCAAGCCGCAGATCGCGCTCGAACAAATCCGCGCCACGCTCGCGACGCAGGCGCCGGTGGGCGTGATCCTTGCCGACGCCGGTTACGGCGCGGACGGCGGGTTCCGGCGGGGATTGACCGAACTGGGCCTCGCCTATGCCGTGGGCGTCCAGCCGACACTCAGCGTCTGGCGTCCAGGCGAAGGGCCGCTACCGCCCAAGGCGTGGAGCGGAAAGGGACGACCGCCCAAGCTGATGGGGCGGAGCGCAGATCACCAACCCCCTTCAGCCAAAGCCCTTGCCGAAAGTCTGCCGGTGGATGCGTGGCAGACCGTCACGTGGCGCGAGGGT